>NZ_JAMYPB010000008.1:0-182114 GCF_040320135.1 Mesorhizobium sp. M0772
CCCCAACCCCCCAACACCCCCCCCCCCCGCCCGCCCAACCGGCCCACCCCCCCCCCCCCCCCCCCCCCCCCCCGGCGCCCCCCCCCCCACCTCTCCCCCGATCAACGGGGGAGAGGAAGGGCTCCCTTCCGCAACCGCTGCGGAGGATGGGCAGGCAGGTGAGGGGCAGCGCAAACGTCCGCAGGAGATTCAAACCCTGAAGCGCTGCCTTAGACCGATATGCGAGATTGATCCGAGCTGGCGCGCCAGCGCCACTTATGTCCAACACGGTACGAATCCGGCCGATGCAAAATCGTTACCTGCCCTATTTATTGACCTTGCCCAGCCTGTTTCTGGCCGCAGTCGTCATCTTCTGGCCGGTCTGGGACCTGATCCAGATATCGACGCATGATGTCAGCCGTTTTGGGCAGCTGCGGGACTTCAACGATTTCGCCAATTATTCCGCCTTCCTCGCCGATCCCGATTTCCTGGCGGCACTCTGGCGCACCGGCCTGTGGACCGTGCTGGTGGTCGGCGGCGCGCTGCTGTTGTCCGTCCCCGTGGCGATGATCCTCAATACCGATTTCTACGGCCGCGGCATTGCCCGCGTCATCATCATGCTGCCCTGGGCGGTGTCGCTGACGATGACGGCGGTGGTCTGGCGCTGGGCGCTCAACGGCGAAAGCGGGATGCTGAACTCGGCGCTGATCGGGCTTGGCCTGATCCATGAGAACATCCAGTGGCTGGCGCGCGCCGAGACGGCATTCCCGATGCAGGTGCTGATCGGCATATTGGTGACGGTACCGTTCACCACGACCATCTTCCTCGGCGGCCTGTCGTCGATCCCCGACGACCTCTACGAGGCGGCGGCCCTGGAGGGGGCGACGCCGCTGCAGCAGTTCCGCGAGATCACCTTTCCGCTGCTGAAGCCGTTCATCAACATCGCCATCGTCCTCAACACCATCTACGTCTTCAATTCCTTCCCGATCATCTGGGTGATGACGCAGGGCGGGCCGGCCAACTCGACCGACATCCTGGTCACCCATCTGTACAAGCTGGCCTTCCGCATCGGCAAGCTTGGCGAAGCATCGGCGGTGTCGCTGCTGATGTTCGCCATCCTTTTGATCTTCACCATGATCTATGTGCGCCTCGCCATGCGGGAGCAACGCGCATGATGCCCAAGCTGAAGCGCACGATCATTGCCTGGCTGCTGCTTTCGCCGCTGCTCGTGGTGACCATCTTCCCCTTCGCGGTGATGTTTTTGACCGCGGTCAAGCCGCGGCAGGAGGTGCTGTCGCCGACCTGGTGGCCAAGCGAATTCCACTGGTCGAATTTTGCCGACATGTGGGTGGCGACCGGCTTTGGCGAGGCGCTGGCCAATTCGCTCTATGTCTCTGTTATCGCCACCGTCGGCGCCATCCTGATCTCGGTGCCGGCTGCTTACGCCATGTCGCGGTTTCGCTTTGCCGGCTACGGCGCCTTCCGCCAGTTCCTGCTGATCTCGCAGATGATCTCGCCGATCGTGCTGGTGCTTGGCCTGTTCCGGCTGATGGCCGCCTGGGGCCTGATCGAATCGACGACGGCGCTCGGCGTCATCTACATGGCTTTCAACGTCGCCTTCACCGTGTGGATGCTGCAGAGTTATTTCGACACCATCCCGCGCGATCTCGAGGAAGCAGCGTGGATGGAGGGCGCCGGCCGCTGGCTGACCTTGCGAAAAGTGTTTCTGCCGCTTTGCCTGCCGGCAATCGCGGTCACCGCCATCTTCACCTTCATCAACGCATGGAATGAGTTCGTCGTTGCGCTCACAATGCTGCGCAGCCAGGAAAGTTACACGCTGCCGATCCAGGTGTTCTCGCTGGTCGCCGGCCGCTACACGATCGAATGGCACCATGTAATGGCGGCGACGCTGCTGGCGACGCTGCCGGTGGCGATTCTGTTCATCTGGCTGCAGCGCTATCTCGTCCGCGGGCTGGCGCTCGGGGCGGTCAAATAACCTCGCCATTCACAACGGAGCTTTCATGCGCATCTTCACCGCCTCGCTGGCGACCGAAACCAACACCTTCTCGCCGGTGCCGACCGACCGGGCGTCGTTCGAGATGGCGTTCTATGCCGGGCCGGGCAAGCATCCAGACACGCCGACCTTGTGCTCATCGACGATGGTCGCGCTGCGCCGGCGTGCGGCTGCCGAAGGGCTGACCGTCATCGAAGGCACCGCCACTTGGGCGGAGCCGGGCGGGCTGGTGCAGCGGCAGACCTATGAGGCGTTGCGCGACGAGATTCTCGGCCAGTTGAAGGCAGCCTTGCCGGTCGACGCCGTCATCCTCGGCCTGCACGGCGCCATGGTGGCGCAAGGCTATGACGATTGCGAAGGCGATCTGCTGGAACGGGTTCGCGCAATCGTCGGGCCCGACGTGGTGATCGCGGTGGAGCTCGACCCGCACAGTCATCTGACCCCAAAGCGCGTCGCGGCATGCAATGTCATGGCCTATTTCCTCGAATTCCCGCACACCGACTTCTATGAGCGCGGCGAACATGTCGTCGAGCTTGGATTGGCGGCGGCGCGCGACGAGATCAAGCCGGTGATCTCGACCTTCGACTGCCGCATGATCCAGGTGCTGCCGACCAGCCGCGAGCCGATGCGCTCCTTCGTCGACCGCATCAAGGCGCTGCACGGCAAGGACGGCGTGCTGTCGGTGTCGGTCATCCATGGCTTCATGGCCGCGGACGTGCCCGAAATGGGCACGCGCATCCTGGTCGTGACCGACAATGACAAGGCCAAGGGTGATGCGCTGGCGGAGAGGCTAGGGCGCGAGCTTTACGCCATGCGCGAAAAGACGGCGATGACGATGCTGAACACCGAGGATGGCATCGCGCGGGCACTGGCGGTGCGCAAGGGAAACCCCGGCAAGCCGGTTGTGATTGCCGACATCTGGGACAATCCCGGCGGTGGCGTCGCCGGCGACGGTACCGTTGTGCTGCGCGCCATGTTGGAACAGGACGTTGACAATTTTGGCGTGGCGACGATCTGGGACCCGATCGCCGTCACATTTTGCCAGGCGGCAGGCGAAGGCGCCGTCATCGACCTGCGCTTCGGCGGCAAGGCCGGGCCGCTGGCCGGCGAACCGATCGATGCGCGCGTCAAGGTGTTGAAGGCTGTCCGCGAGGGCTGGCAGAGCTTCGGGCCAAGCCGGGTGACGCTCGGGCCAACGGCGCTGGTGCGCGTCGAGGGCACGGAAATCGACATCATCCTCAACACCAACCGCACGCAGACCTTCGAGCCGGATATTTTCTCCAACATCGGCGTCGATCCGTTGTCGAAGGACATATTGCTGATCAAGTCGACCAACCATTTCTACGCCGGCTTTGAACGGATCGCGGCGGAGATTATTTATGTCTCGGCGCCGAGTTCGTATCCGAGCAATCCGGCGGTGACGGATTACAAGAAATTGACGCGGCCGGTGTGGCCCAGGGTGGCGGATCCTTGGGCAGTATAGGCTCACCTTCTCCCCTTGTGGGAGAAGGTGTCGCCGCAGGCGACGGATGAGGGGTGTTCCAGCGGAGTGAGGCGTCGGCGTTCCCTGGAACACCCCTCATCCGTCTCGGCGCTTCGCGCCGATCCACCTTCTCCCACAGGGGGAGAAGGGAAAGCCGCGCTACACCAATCCCCGCTTCACCATCATCGCTTCCGGCGAAGGCATCTTGCCGCGGAACGCCGTGTACAGCTCCTCCGGATCCTTCGACCCGCCGGCGGCATAGATATTCTTCCGAAGCCGTTCCGCCAGCGCCGGGTTGAAGGGATCGCCGGTCTCCTCGAAGGCGGCGAAGGCGTCGGCGTCGAGCACTTCCGACCACATGTAGGAATAGTAGCCGGCTGAATAACCGTCGCCGGAGAAGATATGGCCGAAATGCGGGGTGCGATGACGCATGGCGATGGTGTCGGGCATATCAAGCTTTTCCAGCGTTTCGGCTTCGAAACGCAGCGGTTCCGCCGGCGCATCCGGCCGCGCGTGATACGCCATGTCGATCAGCGCCGACGCTGTGAACTCGACCGTGGCGAAACCGGCGCCGAACGTGCGGGCGGCCAGCATCTTGTCGAGCAGCGACTTCGGCATCGGCTTGCCGGTCTTAACATGCAGCGCATGCTTTTCCAGCACTGCGGGCACCGTCAGCCAGTGCTCGTAGAGCTGCGAAGGCAGTTCGACGAAATCGCGGGAAACCGACGTGCCCGCCACTGACGGCCAGGTGACGTCGGTCAGCATGCCGTGCAAAGCATGGCCGAACTCGTGGAACAGGGTCTTGGCCTCATCGACCGACAGCAGCGCCGCTTCCCCCGCCGGCGGCTTGGCGAAGTTCATGATGTTGTAGATCACCGGCTTGGAGCCATCCCCAAGCTTGTAGCCAGACTTCAGCGCGCTCATCCAGGCGCCAGAACGCTTCGAGGATCGGGCGAAATAGTCGGCGAGGAACAGGCCGCGCTCGCTGCCATCGGCGTTCTTCACCACGAAGACGCGCGCGTCGGGATGCCAGGCGGCGATGCCCTTCTTCTCCTCGAAGGTGATGCCGAACAGTTTTGTGGCGACGTCGAAGCAGGCGTCGATGACCCGGTCCAGTTGCAGATACGGTTTCAGTTCCGCCTCGTCGAAGGCGAATTTTTCGGCGCGCAACTTCTCCTGGTAGAAGCGCCAGTCCCAGGCGGCGAATTTTTCGTTGCTGCCTGCCTTGGTCGCCAGCCGCTCCAGCTCCTTCTGGTCGGCGGCGGCCTTCTCCAGCGCTTTCTCCCAGACCGGGTCGAGGAGGTCGTGCACAGCCTTCGGCGTCTTGGCCATGGTGTCGTCGAGTTTCAGCGCGGCGAACGAGGCATAGCCGAGCAGCCTGGCCTTTTCGGCGCGCAATTTCAGCATGTCGCGCACCACTGCGGTGTTGTCGCTGGCGCCACCGTTCTGGCCGCGCATGGTGAAAGCGCGGAAGGCGGTCTCGCGCAGGTCGCGGCGTTCGGAGAAGGTCGTGAACGGCTCATAGATAGAGCGCGACAAGGTGACTGCGTAGCGGCCCTTCTGGCCGCGCGTCTCGGCGGCTTCGGCCATCGAACTCTTCACGAAGTCCGGAAGGCCGGCAAGATCAGCCTCGTCGAGGAACAGCGCCCAGTCGCGCTCGTCGGCCAGCACGTTCTGGCCGAAAGTGGTGCCGAGCGAGGACAGCTCCTCGCTGATGTTGGCCAGCCGCTTCTTGCCGTCGGCGTCGAGTTTTGCGCCCGATCGCACAAAGCCTTTCCAGGTCTTCTCCAGCACCCGCAGCGTCTCGACGTCGAGTTTTAGCGTCTCCCGGCGCTGGTGGAGGTCGTCGATGCGGGCAAACAGTTTTTCGTTCATCGAGATCGCCGAGAAATGCCGCGACATCTTCGGCGAGATCTCACGCTCCAGCGCCTGGATCGCATCGTTGGTGTGGGCGCCGGCCCGGCACCAGAAGATCGACGAGACATGGTCGAGCGGCTCACCGGCGAGCTCGAGGGCTGCCAGCGTATTCTCGATGGTCGGCGCATCCTTGTTGCCGGCGATCGCATCGATTTCGGCCTCATGTGCCTTCAGCGCCGCGTCGAACACCGAGGAGAAATCGTCGTCGCCGATGCTGGCAAAATCCGGCAGGCCGAGCGGCCCTTGCCATTTGGTCAGCGGATGGGCGGCGAGATCGACGGTTTTCGTGGACGGCATGGGGGATCTTTCGATGATTGGCGGAGCTTGCTGACCGATGTAGGGCGATGACTGGCGCGGCGCAACAGCGCGGCCGTTCAAGCCCGCGTCAGAAGCCGTCGCAATTTTCCGCGATCGCCGCTTGCGAACTGGCGGTGATGCGGTTGCCGGTGACGGCGAACGTTTCCTGCATCAGCATGTCATTGTTGGGGAAATCATAGCAGGCGATGACAGTGGTGACGCCGGCCTCGCTCTTTTCGACGCGATGCCGGATTGCGGCGCCGGCGACCGCGCCCTTCCATTCGTCGATCGACGCGATGAACTCCTGCTTCGACTGCACGACGCCGAGATCGTCGAGCTTGATGCGGACATCGTCGGCGAGCAGGTCCGACAATTCGGTGCGATCGGCGACCAGCAGCGCCGAATACCAGCGGTCGATAATGGCGCCGTCATCGGAGCGGGCAGGGACGAGCGAAATCAGCAGCGCCGCTACGGCGAAAGCGATCGCACGCCAAACCCGCATTCTTCCCTCCTCTTATTTGACCATGCCCTTATCCGAAAACCGGTTCCCACTTTTCGGGATCATGGGTCTACGTCAAATCCGGCCGCTCGAAGTCGCCAGTGTCCTTGTTCATCACCCAGAGCTCGCCTGTCGAGATGTCGAACCAGGCGCCATGCAGCGACAGCCGCCCCTTGCCTTCGAGGATGGAGACGCAAGGGAAGGTCCTGAGATTGGCGATCGAATAGCGGATGGAAATACGCTCCAGCGCCGTCTGCCGTTCGGTTGCCGTCATGAACGTGCTGGACGAAACGGTTTCGGCCGCCGGCGCGATCAGGCTCATCCATTTGCCGATGAAGTCGCCGGGCGACAGCGGCGCCGAATTGGTGTCGAGCGCGGCGCGGATGCCGCCGCAGCGGCCATGGCCCATCACCACGATGTTTTTAACCTTCAGGCTCTGCACGGCGAATTCGAGCGCGGCCGAGGTCGAGTGGAACTCGCCGTCCGGCGCATAGGGCGGCACCAGATTGCCGACATTGCGCAGGACGAACAGTTCGCCCGGACCGGCGTCGAAGATCGCCTCGGGGGCAGAGCGGGAATCGCAGCAGGCAACGATCATGGTTTCGGGCGCCTGCCCTTCGCGGGCGAGCTCGCGATAGCGTCCGCTCTCGGTGAGATAGCGGCCATTCATGAAGTTGCGGTAGCCGGTCCAAAGATGTTCGGGGAGATGGGGCATGGGCTAGGGATGAAGCCTTTCGGGGTTAGCGACGGCAGCTCATTTCAAGTTAGAAAGGCTCTAACGGCAAATGCCCGTCGCGGGCAATGCCGAATTGCGGATGGCTTCGTCGCAAATCGCCATGCCGCACGCATGGCTCGCCGCTTGCCTCACGCCCAGATCGCCAGGGGAATGCCCAAACGGTCGGCAAGCGGCGGGTCGGGAAACGGCTTTGCCTCGCCGCCGGCAATGCGTCCGGCAATCAGCATCATCGCTGCGGCGTCGAGGAAATCGTCGGCGGCAGCACCGCGTTGCGGCGGCTGGTCAAGGAAAGCTCTGGTATAGCCGTGCCGGCAGAGCAGTGCCTTGCGCTCTTCCATCCCGGCAGGATTGACTGCGCCCTTGATCTTCTTCGGCAGCGTCATCGGTTTTTCGCCGTTCAGCCGGCAGAAGGCCACTTCGGGGTGCGATTCGAAGACGCGGCGGCGCAGTTGCGGACGTGCAATCAGCAGCGCGTCGATCTCGCGTATCTTGGCAAAGATGCCGAAGGCCTGGATCGAGACGCCGCGTGGCGGATCGGAGGTCGCCCTGGCCACCTCGCTGGCGCGCCGATGCGCCTCATACCAGGCCTCGACCGTGGTGAAGTCGCTGATCTCGGCGTAGAGGGCCGCGCGGGACGGGATAGAGAAGACGCTGGATTGCCGTGCTCCGAGCATTGGCCGTACCAAGGTCTCCGGCCCGCGCCCGCCTCTTTGCGAGACGTCCGGCAGGCCGATCGGCATGTCGACGGCCACTGTCGCATCGGCGGGCAAGGCGTCGAGCAGGGCCGCAAAGCTGGGAAAGACGCGGACTGACGGCGCGGCGTCCAGATCGCGGCGGACGGCGATCCAGCCGGCCTTGCAGCCGTCTACGCCGACGACCACGGTCGAGGTCACGCCCGGCGGTCCCGCCCCGGATGGGTGAGGTGGCGCAGCTGCACCATCGCCATCGGGTGCGACAGGCTCTGGGCATCGGTTTCAAGCTGCAGCTCGTCGCCGCCACGCTTGGCGGTTCGCGCCAGGATTTCGTAGACGGCGGCGGTGGTCGATTGCAGCGCCTTGATCGGCGGCTGCCCCGACAGGATGCGGGCGAGGTAGACGGCCGCAGTCAGGTCGCCGAGGCCATTCGGCGGCTTGTCGATGAGGCGGTGTTCGGACAGCAGCGCCTGGGTGCCGTCAAGCAGCAGATTGCCGGTGCCGCCGGTCATCATCGACTGTGCCGACGTCACCAGCATTGTTGACGGTCCGGCATGGAGGGCGGCCGAGATCACGGATTTCAGATCGGGCAAGGGCGCGCCGGCCATCCACTCCAGCTCATAGCGGTTGGGGGTGGCGATGTCGGCGATCGGCATCAGTCGATCACGCATGGCGGCGGCCGTCAGCTCGGGCACGTAGAGCCCGCCGGAATCGCCCATCACCGGATCGCATATATAGATCGCGTCCGGCGTCTTGGCCTTGATGGCCGCGACCAGCGAAGCGACGGCGTCGGCCTGGCCGGCCTCGCCGAGATAGCCCGACAGCACCGCACCGACCTCACCCAGCCAGGGCGCGCGCTCGAGATCGGCCATCAGCGCCTTGAACTGGTCGAGCGGCGGCACGATGCGCGTGGCGCGGCCATGGCCCGGATGCCAGGGCAAGATGACCGTCGGTACCGCCCACACCGGAAAGCCCAGCGTCTCCAGCGCAAACACGGCGGCGCGGTTACCGACCGAGCCGCGGGCGACATGGCTGGAAATGACGATGACCGCGCGCGGCGCGTCGGCTTTTTCGCTGTTCATGGAAAATCCTAGATACGGATCATTTTTCGTTGAATCGTCATCCTGATCTATCTCTTTGGTTGGAGGATGATCTCCGGACAAAACGGTTCCCGTTTGTCCGAGAAAACCGGTTCCTACTTGTCAGGATCATGGTCTAGCTACCCCGGGAGACGTAGTACACGAGCCAGATCAAAAGGCCGAGGGCGACGATGAGCCCAAGTGCGCGACCGATGCGGGTGCCCCAGACCTCGATCGGATCGGATCGGTCGGCCTCCGCTGCGGTAACATGATCGCGCGCGCCTTTCGCTGCCCGTGACACCAGCGATGCGCCGCCAAGGCCGCCCTCGTTCGCCACGCGCTCGATAATGCGGCGCGATTCGCTGTCATCGTCGCGGCCTTCCGCCATGGTCCTGTCCTGTTTGCCGGCAACCATACCGTGTTCGCGCGATCAATCACAGGGCCTCGCCGGCGCATGAATGCGCGCCAGCGGCAGACATTTTCTTGAGCGCGGATTGTGCTAATGCTTCGCATGCAACTTCTGTCGAGGGACCTCACCATGTTTGCCCAGCGCCTTGCCTTCCCTTTCCGCAGTCTGCCGGCCGTGCTGATGATGGCCGTCGTGCTGCCTCTGCTCGCCGGCTGCGGCTTCAACACCATCCCGACGGCGGAGGAAAACGCCAAGGCGGCATGGAGCGAGGTGCTGAACCAGTATCAGCGTCGGTCCGACCTCATTCCCAATTTGGTCGAGACGGTGAAGGGCTATGCCTCGCATGAAAAGGACACGCTCGATGCGGTGGTCGAGGCGCGCGCCAAGGCAACGCAGATCACGGTGACGCCGGAAACGCTGAAGGACCCCGAAGCGCTCAAGAAGTTCCAGGATGCGCAATCAGGGCTGACCAGCGCGCTGTCGCGGCTGATCGCGGTGTCGGAGGCCTATCCCGACCTCAAGGCCAACCAGAATTTCCTGGCGCTGCAGGCGCAGCTCGAAGGCACCGAGAACCGTATCGCCGTGGCGCGGCGCGACTACATCCTGGCGGTCAAGGATTACAATCTGACGCTGAGGACCTTTCCGTCGGTGCTATGGGCAACCTTCTGGTTCCGCAGCAACGAGCCCTTCGCCAACTTCACCGTCGAAGAAGACAAGATGCAGCCGCCGAAGGTCGATTTCGGCACGAAGCAGGGCGGGTGATGACGTCTGGGTGAGCTTGGCCTTTGCCAGCCTTGCGTTCCTTCACACCCCCCTCTGTCCTGCCGGACATCTCCCCCTCAAGGGGGGAGATCAGCTGTCTTCTGTCCTTGCGCCAATTATCAGCGTTGCCGGCTGAGCGTCGGCAGCGAGATTGCCAATCTCCCCCCTCGAGGGGGAGATGTCCGGCAGGACAGAGGGGGACGCGAAGGAACGCCAACCTTGGTGTTCTTCTCGCCTTTCTGGCCGTCTTCCTGCCCCTCACCGCCTTCGCCGCCGACCTCCCCGCGCTGACCGGCCGCGTCGTCGACAATGCCGGCATCATCGATGTAGGCACCAAAGCCGCGCTCACCCAGAAACTCGCCGACTTCGAGACCAGAGGCTCCGACCAGATCGTCGTCGCAACCATCCCCAGCCTCGACGGCGAGGAGATTGAGCCTTACGCCAACCGGCTGTTCCGCTTCTGGAAGCTCGGCCAGGCCAAGGAAAACAACGGCGTGCTGCTGCTGGTGGCGCCGAACGACCGCAAGATGCGCATCGAGGTCGGCTATGGGCTGGAAGGCACGCTGACCGATTTGCACACCAAGCTGATCATCGAAAACGACTTGGTGCCGGCGTTCCGCGCCGGCGATTTCTCCGGCGGCATTTCCAAGGCCGTCGACGACATGGTGATGGTGCTGGAAGGCAATCCGGAGGAATTGGAGGCGCGCGGCGAGCGCAACCAGAACCCGCCCATCAATACCGACAATCTGTTCTTCGCCGTCTTCATCAGCATCTGGGCGATCATCTTCTTCGGCAGCATGGCTGCCTCCATCCTGCCGCCGATCTTCGGCAGAAAGCTCGGTCCCGGCCGCTATCGCTGGCTCGGCATGACATTCGAGCCGGGCCGGCGGTCGTCCAGCGGCGGCGGGTCTTCGGGCGGGGGCGGCTGGTCGTCGGGTTCAAGCGGTGGTGGCGGCTTTTCCGGCGGCGGCGGTTCGTCCGGCGGCGGCGGCTCCTCGGGAAGCTGGTGACGAGATGACAACACGCATCGCCAATCCCTGGCATGGCCGCTTCGCCACGATGACCGGCGCTGCCTTGCTGGTCTTGCTCGTCAGCTTCGCGGCGCTGGCGGCGGAACTGCCCGCCCTCACCGGTCGTGTCGTCGACAATGCAGGCATCATCGATGCCGCGACCGAGGCGGCGCTGACGCAGAAGCTGGCCGATTTCGAGACCAAAGGCTCCGACCAGATCGTCGTCGCGACGGTTCCCAGCCTCGACGGCGAGGAGATCGAGCCTTACGCCACCCGGCTGTTCAACGCCTGGAAGCTCGGCCAGAAGGCCAAGAACAATGGCGTGCTTCTGCTGGTGGCCGTGAACGACCGCAAGATGCGCATCGAGGTCGGCTACGGGCTGGAGGCCACACTGACCAACCAGCACGCCACACGGATCATTGAAGACGGCATGGTGCCGGCTTTCCGCGCCGGCGATTTCTCCGGCGGTATTTCCAAAGCGGTCGACGACATGATCATGGTGATCGAGGACGGTCATGGTGGTTGAGGGGAGCTGTGATGGCATGACAGTACGCGTCTTCAATCCGCCAAAACCTGGCCGCGCAGCCGCGACGATCGGCATCGCCTTGTTGACGATGCTCGCCATGCTGTTCGTAGCCTTGGCGGCAGACCTGCCGGCACTCACCGGGCGGGTGGTGGACAATGCCGGTATTATCGACGCCGCGACCAAGGCGGCACTGACGCAGAAGCTCGCGGATTTCGAGACCAAAGGCTCCGACCAGATCGTCGTCGCCACGATCAACAGCCTCGACGGCGAGGAGATCGAACCCTACGCCAACCGGCTGTTCCGCTTTTGGAAACTCGGCCAGGCCGGCGAAAACAACGGCGTGCTTCTGCTGGTGGCCAAGAACGACCACAAGATGCGCATCGAGGTCGGCTACGGGCTGGAAGGCACGCTGACCGACCTGCACACCAAACTGATCATCGAAAACGACATGGTGCCGGCGTTCCGCGCCGGTGATTTCTCCGGCGGCATTTCCAAGGCCGTCGACGACATGGTCATGGTGCTGGAAGGCAACCCGGAAGAACTGGAGGCGCGCGGCAAGCGCAACCCGGCCGACCGCAGCACGCCCATCGATCCCGTCGTCGCGGTCTTCCTGATCCTGTGGGCGGCGATGTTCTTCGGCGGTCTGGCGATGGCCTTCCTGCCGCCGATCTTCGGCACCAAGCTGTCGCCGGGCGTGTATAAATGGCTGGGCATGACCTTTCGCTACGGCCAGGGGCCGAGCGGATCGTCCTCGGGCTCCAGCAGCTGGACAACAAGTTCGTCGTCGGGCAGCGGATGGTCATCGGGAAGTTCGGGCAGCAGCTGGTCTTCGGGCTCAAGCAGCGGCGGCGGGTTTTCAGGCGGCGGCGGTTCGTCTGGCGGTGGCGGGTCTTCAGGGAGGTGGTGAGAGAAGATGGCAACACGACCGATCAGCCCACAGGACCATGAGCGCATCGCCACCGCGATCCGCGCCGCCGAGGCCAAAACCGACGGCGAGATCTACTGCGTCGTTGCGCATGCCAGCGACGGCTATTTCTTTCCCGCCGCCTTCATGGCGACATCAGGCATGCTGATTGCCAGCCTCGCCGTCGCCTATGGGCTGGAAGCCTGGTGGCTGTCGATCCGGCTGCCGCATTTCGTCATTGTCCAACTGCTGGCACTGGCCTCGGTGTTGGTGCTTTTGTGGGCGCTGCCGGGCTTGCGCATCCATCTGGTGCCGCGCCGGCAGCGTTATCAGGCGGCACATGACAATGCGCTCAGGCAGTTCCTCGCCCGCAATGTCCACCGCACCACGGCGCGCACCGGCGTGTTGGTCTTCGTGTCGATCGCCGAGCGTTATGCCGAAGTGGTCGCCGATTCGGGCATCGACAGCAAGGTCGGCCAGCATGTCTGGGACGGCGTGGTGCGCGATCTCCTGCAGCATGCCGGTGACGACCGGCTCGCCGACGGCTTCGTCAAGGCGATCGGGCAGGTCGGCGCGGTGCTGGCCGAGCATTTCCCGGTGACGTCGGGCGATGCCAATGAACTGGACGATCATCTCGTCGAGATCTGAAAAGCCAGCACGCGCTACCCGGACGGACGCCTGACCGCGCCGGCTGGGTGCGTTTTCCAGGCAGGCTTTGCCCATTGTCAGCAGTGTCGCGATCGGCTGTGAGAAAGCGGTCGGCGGGCTGACCTCGACTCTTGCAAATGGCCGATGCGGGTTTATGGTTAACAAATCATGAATACGCTGAGCATCGACATCAGGAAAGCCGAACCGCGCGACGCCGGCGCCATTGCGGACGTGCACCAGCTGGCCTGGGAGGGCGCCTATTCCGGCATCATCCCGCATCGCTCGCTGACCTCGATGATCAACCGCCGCGGCGCCGACTGGTGGGCCAACGCCATCCGCCGCGCCGCCACCGTTCTGGTGGTCGAGATCGGCGGCACCATCGCCGGCTATGCCACGATCGGCAAGAACCGCGCCCGCGAGCTGAAGCAACAGGGCGAAATCTACGAACTTTACCTGCGTCCGGAATATCAGGGCATCGGGCTCGGCAGCCGGCTGTTCAAGGCGGCGCGGGCGCGGCTTGCCGACCACGGGCTGAAGGGAATGGTGGTGTGGGCGCTGGAAGACAACCAGAACGCACTTTCCTTCTATGCCGGCGCGGGTGGCCGTGACGTCGCCGAAGGCGTCGAGATTTTCGAGCAGAGGGCGCTCAAGAAGGTCGCCTTCGTCTGGGAATGACCGGCCTCGGTTACAAATCATCATAAACCGTGCGCTTCCGTTAGCGCTTCGCACCAATCGCCGCATTGCACCATGCCGCGCCGCCCGCTATCGATCTTGGACATCGAGAGAGGGATTTAAGCCATGCGAATCGAAGCCATTGCCATCGGAAAGAACCCGCCCGAGGACATCAACGTCATCATCGAGGTGCCGATCGGCGGCGAGCCGATCAAGTACGAGATGGACAAGGAGGCCGGCACGCTGTTCGTCGACCGTTTCCTGCACACCTCGATGCGCTACCCCGGCAATTACGGTTTCGTGCCGCACACGTTGTCGGGCGACGGCGACCCGATCGACGTGCTGGTCTGCAACACGCGCGCCCTGGTGCCGGGATGCGTCATCAATGTGCGGCCGATCGGCGTGCTGGTGATGGAAGACAATGCCGGCCAAGACGAGAAGGTCATTGCCGTGCCGTCGCCGAAGCTGACGCTGCGCTACGAAAACGTCACCGAATACACGCAGCTGCCCGAGATCACCCGCGACCAGGTCCAGCACTTTTTCGAGCACTACAAGGATCTCGAGCCCGGCAAATGGGTCAAGATCGAAGGCTGGCACGATTCCAAATACGCCAAGAAGATGATCGTCGACGCGATCGCACGGGCGAAGGCGGCAAAGTAGCGCCGAGAGAGGCCTGCGTCTCGTTCAAGTAAGCGGCAAACGCCAGCGCGAGGCACCCCCCCTCTGGCCTGCCGGCCATCTCCCCCTCAAGGGGGGAGATCGGATGTCGCAACGGCTTTCGTCAATTTTCAGCGCCGAAAGAAGAAGCGCCGCCAGCGAAGCTGCCAATATCCCCCCTTGAGGGGGAGATGCCCGGCAGGGCAGAGGAGGGTGCCTTGCACCCACGTGGCTAGTTATCCACCCGACCAAACGCCGGCACGTTGCCGATGACGGTGTGCTTGTCCTTGCCACAGGCGAAACTCTTCGCCTTTTCGTCCGCCAGCTTGCGCGCCTGGTCGTTGGCCTGAGGGTTGCCGGTGGCGAGCACGAGGCCGATGGTGCAGCCGTCGCGGGCTTCCATCTGGGCGACCTTGGCGACGAGCAGCACTTCGGTCGGCTTGTTCTCATCCTCGGGATTGCTGATCGAGCGGCGGTGGATCACCGCGAAGGGAACGGCAACGTCGCCCTTGGTCTCGATGCGCCATTCGACCTTGGCGCCGGACGAGTTGAAGCCGGAAAAGCTCTCCCAGACCGAGGTCATCTCGCCGCCGGGCGGAAACCCGTAGAATAGCGATTCACGCGCATCGTCGTAGGCGATCAGCACGGGATAGCCGCGATAGCCGGAGCAGGCGAGTTCGGCCCAGTCGCCGTCACCTTCCTCGGCCTGCGCATAGGTGACGCAATCCTTTTGCGAGTCGAGGTCGGTGTAGACGCTGGATATTCCGTCGGCATGGGCGGTTTGGGATAGGGCGGCGAGGGCGAATGGAACAAGCAGCAGGGTTCGCATGCGGACGTCTCCCGTGAAGTTCGCCCCAGCCTATCGCCAAATCTGCGGCCGGCCTAGCGTGCCAATCTCAACGTTGGCGCCGCCCAAATCGCCCTGCCGGGCAATTCTCCCCCTGAACGGGAGAAAGTGGCCGGCTGCGCCGCTGGCGACAACCTTGCAACGCTGGCAATTGGCGAAATCGTGATGAGAGCGTTCCTCGCCCCATTTCCGGGAAAGGATGCCGGCAGGTGAGGGGCGGCGCCAACGTTCGAAATGTTATTTCTTCAAGCTCGCCTCGATCAGCAGGTCGGCGTTGCGGGCCACCGATTGCGCCGGGCCGCCGAGGCCGAAGAGCTGGCCGCTGATATAGGCGCCTTCGATCAACAGCAGCAGGCCGTCGCCGAGCGTGTCAGGGTCTTTAGCGCCCATCGCTGCGGCCATGGCGCGCAGGCGGTGGCGCAACTCCTGCTTGTTGGCCTCGCTGACGACGCGCGCCGGATGGCCATGTTCGGGATATTCCACCGCCGCGTTGGTCATGCCGCAGCCGCGATAGTCCGGCTTTTGCGTGCGCTTGCCGACGCGAGTCAGGAAAGCCCTGAGCTGTGCCCGCGGGTCGCCGGGATGGGCAGCCACGGCTTCGTCGAAACGCTCCCAATACTCACGGTCATATTGCCTGAGATAGGAAGCGGCGAGCTCGTCCTTGGAGGGAAAGCTGCGGTAGAGGCTGGGCTTGGTGACGCCGGCGCGCTTGACGATCTCGTCGACGCCGATCGCCCGGATGCCGCGGCGGTAGAACAGGTCGTACGCCACGTCGAGGATTTTCTTGGCAGCCTTGGGCGGTGCCACTGCATGACCGTCCTTGATGGTCAGTTCAAAATTTTTGTCCGTTGGCATGGTATGACTCGATTGACGTGTTACCGACCGGTACGTATACAGGTCCTCACCCTGCAACGTACCGGTCAGTAACATGATAGCTCAATCCCGTCCGTTTGGCCAGCGCTACGCTTTCGTCGTGGTTGGCGTCATCTTCCTCTGCTTGTTGATCGCGGCCGGGCTTCGTTCCGCACCCTCGGTGATGATGCTGCCGTTGGATAAAAGCTTCGGCTGGGGGCGCGATACGGTTTCGATTGCCGCCGCGATCGGCATCTTCCTTTACGGCCTGACCGGGCCGTTTGCCGCCGCATTGATGGAGCGTATCGGCTTGCGCCGCACGCTGCTTGCCTCGCTTGTGATCATGTCGGGCTCGACCGCGCTCAGCCTACTGATGACCGAGCCATGGCATCTGTTCCTCACCTGGGGCGTGTTTTCAGGTATCGGCTCCGGCGCGGTCGCCACCGTGCTCGGCGCCACCATCGTCAACCGCTGGTTCAAGACCAATCGCGGCTTGGTGATGGGGCTGATGTCGGCCTCCAGCGCCACCGGCCTCTTGGTGTTCCTGCCGCTGCTGGCATCGCTCGCCCAGTCCGGCGGCTGGCAGCCCGTCGCTACCGCCGTCTCGATCGCCACCGCCTGTCTTCTGCCGCTGGTCTGGCTGTTGGTTCCGGAGCGTCCCGCTTCGATCGGCATGGTGCGCTATGGCGCCGGGGCCGATGACGTGCCGCCGGTATCGCCGGCATCGCAAGGCAATTTCCTGGCGCATACGCTCAACACGCTGCGCCGCGCCGCCGGCACCCGCGTCTTCTGGTATCTGTTCGCCACCTTCTTCATCTGCGGCTTCACCACCAACGGGCTGGTCGGCACGCATCTGATCTCCTTCTGCGGCGACATGGGCATCCCCGAGGTACAGGCCGCGGGCCTGCTGTCGCTTATGGGCATTTTCGACCTGATCGGGACGACGCTCTCGGGCTGGCTCACCGACCGTTTCGACCCGCGCAAGCTGCTCGGCGTCTACTACGGCATTCGCGGCCTGGCGCTGATCTATCTGCCCTATTCCGGCTTCTCGGCGACCAGCCTGATCATCTTCGCCGTGCTCTACGGTCTCGACTGGATCGCCACCGTGCCGCCGACGCTCAGGCTCGCCAACGAGGCCTTCGGTGACCGCAGCGGCCCGATCGTGTTCGGCTGGATCGTAGCCGGCCACCAAGTCGGCGCCGCCACCGCCGCCGCCTTCGGCGGCACCATGCGCGAACTGCAGGGCAATTACGAACTGGCTTTCCTGATCGCCGGCATGACGGCGATCGTGGCTGCGTGTCTGTCGCTGCTGATCAATACGAGCAGGCCGGCTTTCGATCCGGAGCCGCAAGCGGCGTAAGGCGCGGTACTAATCTCCCCCTGGTGACGCTCGATCCGGTGCGGTCGGCGTAAGCCTTTGGGTCGGTGCGAAGGATCGCTACGCCTGGAATGGGCAGCCGTCAGTCCGGGTAGCAAACCGTCGGAATCTTCGGCCACACCGCGCTGTCGCAGCCTGCAACCTGCTGCCTCTGCTTGAAAGAGGCGCTGACCGGGCCGGTGACCACGGGGTCGACGCCATCAGGGGCGTCGGCAAACATCTGCTCGGCCGTCCGGTCGGACGACGAAGCCGGATTGGCTTCCTTCACCGTGGCGGCCGATTGAGCGGCATTGGCCGCCAGCACGGCAGCGAATGCGACCGAAGCGATGAGGGGCCAAAATCGGTTGAGTTTGTCGGTCATGAATTTCGAACTACCCGGGCCCAGAAAGGTTCCCGCCTTGGTTAACAAAACCATCTCACACCGAGATGCTTAAGATTTGATGAGTATTTGGTGGTGCGCCTCCTCTTTCGCAATTGCGAAAAACCCTGTATGAGCCGCGCAACCGAAAGAGGCGGCGCCTTTTGGCCTGCTGCCTGCAACGCTCCCGAGACCACAAAATGAAAATTCGTAATATCGCGATCATCGCGCACGTCGACCATGGAAAAACCACCCTCGTCGACCAGTTGCTGCGGCAATCCGGCTCCTTCCGCGACAATCAGCGCGTCGCCGAGCGCGCCATGGATTCCAACGACCTCGAAAAGGAACGCGGCATCACCATCCTGGCCAAGGCGACCTCGGTCGACTGGAAGGACACCCGCATCAACATCGTCGACACCCCCGGCCACGCCGATTTCGGCGGTGAAGTCGAGCGCATCCTGTCGATGGTGGATTCGGCCATTGTGCTGGTCGATGCCGCCGAAGGCCCGATGCCGCAGACCAAGTTCGTCGTCGGCAAGGCGCTCAAGGTCGGCCTGAAGCCGATCGTCGTCATCAACAAGATCGACCGTCCGGATGCCCGCCACGTCGAAGTGGTCAACGAGGTGTTCGACCTGTTTGCCGCCCTCGACGCCACCGACGAGCAGCTCGACTTCCCGATCCTCTACGGTTCGGGCCGCGATGGCTGGGTTTCGGAAAATCCGGAAGGCCCGAAGGACCAGGGTTTGGCGCCGCTGTTCGACCTCGTCATCAAGCACGTGCCGGAGCCGACCGTTCACCCCGGCCCGTTCCGCATGATCGGCACCATCCTGGAGGCCAATCCGTTCCTCGGCCGCATCATCACCGGCCGTATCGAGAGCGGCACGCTGAAGTCCAACCAGGCGGTCAAGGTGCTGCACCATGACGGCACCCAGATCGAAACCGGCCGCATCTCCAAGATCCTCGCTTTCCGTGGCCTCGAGCGCCAGCCGATCGAAGAGGCCCAGGCGGGTGACATCGTCGCCATTGCCGGCCTGTCCAAAGGCACCGTCGCCGACACGTTCTGCGACCTGGCGGTGACCGAGGCGTTGCATGCGCAACCGATCGATCCGCCGACCGTGACCATGTCTTTCCTGGTCAATGATTCGCCGCTCGCCGGCACCGAAGGCGACAAGGTGACCAGCCGCGTCATCCGCGACCGCCTGCTGCGAGAAGCCGAAGGCAATGTCGCGCTCAAGATCGAGGAATCGCCCGACAAGGATTCGTTCTTCGTTTCCGGCCGCGGCGAATTGCAGCTGGCCGTGCTGATCGAGACGATGCGCCGCGAAGGCTTTGAAATCGCCGTGTCGCGTCCGCGCGTCGTCATGCAGAAGGGCGAGAACGGTGAATTGCTGGAGCCGGTCGAGGAAGTCGTCATCGACGTCGACGAGGAGCACGCCGGCATCGTCGTGCAGAAGATGTCGGAGCGCAAGGCCGAGATGGTCGAGCTGCGGCCTTCGGGCGGCAACCGTCAGCGCATCGTCTTCCACGCGCCGACGCGCGGCCTGATCGGCTACCAGTCGGAACTGTTGACCGACACGCGCGGCACCGCCGTGATGAACCGGCTGTTCCACGCCTACCAGCCCTACAAGGGCGAGCTACCGGGCCGCACCAACGGCGTGCTGATCTCCAACGAACAGGGCGAGGCAGTGGCCTATGCCATGTGGAACCTCGAAGACCGCGGCCCGATGGTCATCGACCCGGGCGTCAAGGTCTATCAGGGCATGATCATCGGCATCCATAGCCGTGACAACGACCTCGAAGTGAACGTGCTGAAGGGCAAGAAGCTGACCAACATCCGCGCCGCCGGCAAGGACGAGGCGGTCAAGCTGACGCCGCCGATCCGCATGACGCTGGAGCGCGCGCTGGCCTGGATCCAGGACGACGAGCTGGTCGAAGTGACGCCCAAGACCATCCGCCTGCGCAAGCTCTATCTCGACCCGAACGAGCGCAAGCGCTTCGAGAAGTCGGCCAAGGTTGTGGGCGCGGCGTAACGGTTTTTGTTTTGGCGAGATGGGGACGACCCAACCCATCGTCTCGACGAATGGGACAGGCTTCCCACTGGGAGCAGCCTGGCGCCCAGCCAGCTCAGCGGTGCCTCTTCAAAGGACCACAGCGGAAGCTCATAGTGTCATGATATTCTCGTTCCTCTCACTCCTCCGCACGGTATGCTAGCTGTGGGTGGAGGCGAGGTGCGAAATGCCGTTCGGGATTTCGTGCGGAGTCTTATGCAAGACGACACGCGGCGAAGGATCGCAGCCCACAAAAAGCTTGTTGGATTTGGCAACGCGGCACTGCCGGCGATCGAGTATGAGCTGGCAAAGATCGATCTGGGTAAGGTTTCCCATCGCGAAGTTTCAACGGTTGTGGCGGGCCTCGCTACTGCCCTGCACGATATTAACGAAGATGCATCTCGACGATATATTTCGGATTCGCTTGCAGGACCGATAACTCCCCTTATGCGCGCTGCGCTCCGCAGCATCGTTCGCTTTGCGATGGACGACTGGCTGCGGTCTTCAGTTGGCGACATCACTGTTCTGGAGCATGGCAAGCTCGACAGTGGTTTGGAGGCGGCGCGGCACATTGGGCACAGGCTTGCAAATGTACCTGCAGCCGATCTGATCGGCATTTCGCGAATCTATATAATCCCGGAAATCCCCGAACCCGAGTTCGCCGGCACTTACCTCCAGACAGTATCGGTCATCGAGATTGTCTGGCGACGCCCATCCAAACATTGGATTGGCAACGCATTTCGCAGATTCATGATCGAGAAAACGCTCTATCACGAAATAGGCCACCATGCGCTGCAGCATGTCGAAATGGGACAAGACCCCGATCAGGAAAAGCAGGCAGACCGCTACGCATGGAAAATGATGCGCAGGGCACATCCCAATCTATCGATGCTTACTTTCCCTCTGCGGTTCCTTGGCGCGTCTGAACGACGGAAAAATGCCAAGGATTTGGAAGCCGTATAGGATGCGTTTCGAAAGGTCGGCCAAGGTGGTCGGTGCAGCTTAAGGGCGCGCAATGAGCGACAAACTGGTCACGGCTGCGGTATTCGACAATCGGCCCGAGGCCGCGGTCTGCATATCGATGCTTCAAGCCTACGGGATTTATGCATTTTCGGCGCATCTCGATACGAGCGGGCAAAGCCTGACCCATGTGCAGGTCGCCGACAGCGATCTCGAAGCGGCCAAGGGTTTGATCGCTTCGACCTCTGAAGAGAGCGATTAACCCCTGGCCGCAGCGGCTCATCCTCCGGCCGCCGAGATGATGACTTCGCGATCCGCTTCGCCGGCTAGGTCGATGCGGATGATCGTCCCCTCGCGAGCCGGCTTGCGCAAAGCCTTGGCTCCCTCCGGAAAGACGGTCAACACCAGCTTCTCCTCCAGTGCCTGAAGCCGCGACCGCGAGATGCCGAGTTCGCCGGCGAGCAAGCGGTCGAGCCGCAGCGATGTCGGCATTTCCAGCCCAAGCCTGATTTCAAGCGTCGTTGCGCCCCTCTCGCCGAGGCTTCGCTTTTGGACCGCGACATCCGAAAATTCCTCGACGCGTCCGACCCGGTTTCGCAACGCCACGACATCGAAGGCATGGCGGCGGGCGAGTGTCGGGTCGTTGCTTTCGAGAGCGGTCAGCAGCGTCGGTTCGATGTCGCGGCGGTTGCAGCGTTCGAAGATGCCGAAATTCCACGAATTGTCGCAGTCGATGCAGCGATAGATCAGCCAGACATCAATGCGTTTGCCATTGGCGTTGACGCGGAATTTGTCGCTGCAGCGATAGGCTTTCACGGCGCTGCAGCGGTTGCAGTGGACCAGGGGTCGAGGCGCGATTTCGGGCGTGATTGCCCAGTGGATAGCGAGATGTTGGGACAAGCCGGAAGACCTTCCAGTGTGGAAGTTCTTCAGGTCGGCAATGGCGAGATGCCCATGCGGGCACGGCGTGGCGAGAGCTAGCTATGTCGGAAATCAGCTGTCACGGGCGGCAAAGCGCGCGACAACGGTTCAGCAGTGCCAAACCGGTCTCGAACCGCCGCCTGAGGAACACGTGAAATGGAGCAGGCACCGCTTAATGCGGCGCCCTGCCAAGTGTGATCAGGGGAGTTGGCGAGACCGGCGGTTACTGAGGCAAAATGAAGCTCGAAATGAATTTGGGGCGGTTCTTCTAGCGGCAAGATGCCGAGCGGGCAAGGTTCATAGGGTGTCTCGCCCTGCTCAGGCGAAGGCGATCTGTACCTTCATCGATTTGTTGCGGTCGCCGGCGATCTCGAAAGCCGCAACCGCCTCGTCCATTGGATAGATGCCGGTCAGCAGCGGCTTAACGTCGACGCGACGGTTGTTGATCAGATCGACGGCCAGCGCGAACTCGTCGTGGAAACGGAAGGAGCCGCGCATTTCGATCTCCTTGGCGACGATGAGATTCTGAGGCAGCGACATGTCGCCGCCTAGGCCGAGCTGCACGAGCACCCCGCGCGGCTTCAGCACATCGAGCCCGGCTCGCACCGCGCGCTCATTGCCGGAGCATTCGAACATGACGTCGAAACTGCCCTTCTCGACATTGTAGCCAGCGAGCTTGTCGGCATCTGTGGCGATATTGATGGTGCGGTCGGCGCCGATCTCGTTGGCCTTGGCCAGAACCGCGTCCATGACATCGGTGACGACGATCTCACGCGCGCCGTGGACACGTGCGGCAAGGATGCTGAGCGCACCGATCGGCCCGCTGCCTGTGACCAAGACCCGCTTGCCGAGCAGCGAGCCGGCGCGGTTGACGGCATGCAGCGTTACCGCGAACGGCTCGGCAAAGGCGGCTTCGTTGATGGAGACATGGTCGGCGATCTTGTGGCACTGCCAGGCCTCGGCGACGAGGCACTGGCGGAAGGCGCCCTGTATATGTGGCATCGGCATGGCGCTGCCGTAGAATCGCATGTTGAGGCATTGGTTCTGCACGCCCTGCAGGCAGTACCGGCACGCATTGCAGGGCCGGCTGGGCGAAATCGCGACGCGGTCGCCGACAGCGAGGCTGGAGACGCCGGCGCCAAGCACCTTCACCGTGCCGGCGACCTCATGTCCGAGGATCATCGGCTCGCGCAGGCGCACCACGCCGAAGCCGCCATGATTGTAGTAGTGCAGGTCCGAGCCGCAGATGCCGCCGGCCTCGACCGATATTTCGACCTGTCCGGCGCCAGGCGCGCCCGAATCGGTCTCTTCGATGCGCAGGTCTTTTGCGGCGTGGATGACGATTGATTTCACGGCCGCGATCCTTTCTCAAACCGCTGGCACGGGCAAGTCCGATCTCCGAAATGTGTCGCGTTCGTTGGCCCATCAGGCAGAGGGGTGCCAAATTGACGCCGATCGGATATTCTTCGCCATCCAACGCTCGAAGGCTCCGTCATGCACCTCACCTCGCTCCTGATCTTCGCCGCCGCTTTGTTCGTCGCCGCCGGTTCGCCCGGACCGTCGATCGCAGCCCTTGTCGCCCGCGTCATCTCGAAGGGCTTTCGCGACGTGTTCCCGTTCCTGCTTGCCATGTGGATCGGCGAGGGCATCTGGTTGTCGCTGGCGGTGTTCGGGCTGGCGGTCGTGGCGCAGACGTTTCATTTCGCCTTCGTCGTCGTGAAATGGGTGGGCGTCGCCTACCTCGCTTACCTCGCCTGGAAGATGTGGACGGCGCCGGTCGAGGCCAGGGAAGGCGAGATGCCGCGTGAGGATTCGTCGCTCAAGCTCTTCTTCGCCGGCATGGCGGTGACGCTCGGCAATCCCAAGATCATGATGTTCTATCTGGCGCTGCTGCCGACGATCATCGACCTCGCTTCGGTGAGTGTCATCGGCTGGGTCGAACTGACGGCGACGATGGCGGTGGTTCTGATCGCCATCGATCTCGCCTGGGTCGTCGCGGCCTCACAGGCGCGCAAGCTGCTCAAAAGCAAGCGCGCCATGAAGATCGCCAACCGCATCAGCGCCACGACGATGGCCGGCGCTGCCGGGGCCATCGCGGCGCGTTGACCTCTCCTACGAGGAGAAGGAAACTTTCACCTCGCCATGGCGTGGTATTCGTCGTTCGGCCGCATGTCGATGGCCGCCGCCACGCGGTTCGACATGTTGAAGAAGGCGGCGGTCGAGGCGATGTCCCAGATGTCGCGGTTGGTGAAGCCGGCGTTGCGCAGTGCTTCCCTGTCCGCCTCGACGATCTTTGCCGGCTCTTCCGTCAGCTTGACGGCGAATTCGAGCATCGCCGTCTGTTTCGGTGAAAGATTGGCAGCGCGGAAGTTCATCACCATCATCTCGCCGAGAGCCGGATCGCCGGAGAGCTGGCGCACAGCCGCGCCATGCGCGGTCAGGCAATAATAGCAGTGATTGATCGAGGAAACGACGACCGCGATCATCTCCCGTTCCAGCTTCGACAGGCCGGATTCACCCAGCATCAGATCATTGTAGGTGTCGGTAAAGGCGCGCAGCTTCTTCTCGTCGAAGGCATAGGCAAGAAGCACGTTGGGAACCAGGCCGAGCTTTTCCTCGCATTTGGCGAAATAGGCTTTTGTCGCCTCGCTCAGTTCCGCGATACCGAGGTCAAGTGCGCTGATTTTGCCGGACATGGGGTCTCCCTCCTGGTTCACCGCCGCCTGACCGTCGAATTCCTGTAATTCTTATCGAGCCGTCAAACCTTTGTCGCCAAACAGCGGTCATCTGCTACCATAGTCGTAAAAGCATGTGACGGGAGGACGACATGGCGAGCGTGAAATCCGCAGCTAAGCCGAAGAAAACAGCCACTGCCGGGGTGAAACCCGACGGGAAGCCGGCCAGGCTCGCCGACTATCTGCTGGCCCGCGCGCCGGCCGAAGACATTGCCGCCTATGACGCCGCCGACCTCAAGCGCGCCGCCGATCTGGCGGGACGCGCGGTCGCCGCCCACAAGAAGGGTCAAAGCGTCGTCGCCGTCGATGCCGAGTCGGGCGTCTCCCGCGAGGGCCGCCCGATGACGATCATCACCGTCGTCAACGACAACATGCCGTTCCTGTTCGATTCGATCCTCGGCGAGATCACAGAAACTGCCGGCGAACCGACTTTGGTCACCCATCCGGTCATCGTCGTGCGCCACGGCAAGGCCGGCGTCGACGAGATCCTCGGCGACGGCAGCGCCCTCAAGGACGATGGCAATCACGACCGGCTGAGCGTCGTCCATGTCCATATTCCGCGCCTGACGGCGGAGCAGGCCGACGCGCTGGCCGACCGCCTGCGCAAGATGCTCAACCAGGTGCGCGCCGCCGTCAGCGACTGGAAGCCGATGCTCGCCCGTCTTGACCAGGCGATTTCCGAATTCCGCTATTCCGCCGTGCCGCTCGAAAAGAAGAGCGTTGCCGAGGCCATCGCCTTCCTTGAATGGCTGCGCGACGACAACTTCACTTTCCTCGGCATGCGCGAGTTCAAATATTCGGGCGGTGCGGAGAGCGGCAATCTGGAGCGCGCCGACAAGCCCGGTCTCGGCATCCTCGCCGACCCGGATGTGCTGGTGCTCCGGCGCGGCACCGAGGCGGTGACGACGACGCCCGAAATCCGCGCCTTCCTGCATGGGCCGGAGCCGCTGATCGTCACCAAGGCCAACGCCAAGTCGCTGGTGCACCGCCGCATTTATCTCGATTATATCGGCGTCAAAACCTACACCGCCAAGGGCACGCTTGCCGGCGAGTTGCGCATGGTCGGCCTGTTCACCTCGACTGCCTACACGCGCTCGGTGATGAAAATCCCGTATCTGAGGTCAAAGGCCGAGACCATCATCGCCAAGTCCGGCTTCGACCGGCACGACCATTCCGGCAAGGCACTGATCAACGTTCTGGAGAGCTATCCGCGCGACGAACTGTTCCAGGTGCCGGTGCCGATCCTGAAGAAGCACGCCGCGGCCATTCTCGGCCTGGTCGAGCGGCCGCGGGTGCGGGCGCTGGTGCGCGCCGACCAGTTCGACCGCTTCGTCTCGATCCTCGTCTTCGTGCCGCGCGACCGCTATGACAGCGTCGTGCGCGAGAAGATCGGCACCTATCTCAAGACCGTCTTCGAAGGCCGTTTGTCGGCTTACTATCCGGCTTTCCCCGAGGGCGGGCTGGCGCGTGTGCATTTCATCATCGGCCGCTCCGGCGGCAAGACGCCGAAGGTCGAGCAGGCGGTGATCGAAGCGGCGATCCGCGACATCGTGCGAACCTGGGACGACGCGCTGGCCGAAGCTGCGGAAGCCGTCGGCGGCGATCCATCGCTGAAGGCGATCGCCGCGCGTCTGCCTGAGAGCTATCGCGATTCCTTCAGCGCGGCCGTCGCGCTGAAGGATGCGGGGCGCATCGCCGGCATCAGCACCGCCAACCCGATCGCCATCGACTATTACCGCCATGCCGAGCAGAAACCGCATCAGGCAGCGCTGAAGATCTACCACCACGGCAGCCCGGTAGCGCTGTCGCGTCGCGTGCCGGTGCTGGAAAACATCGGCTTCCGCGTCATCAGCGAGCGCACCTTCGAAGTTGGCGAGGACGGCGGCGACACCGTCTTCGTCCACGACATGGAGTTGGAGAACAGCTACGGCAAGCCGATCGACCTCAGCGATGGCGGCGCGCTGTTCGAGGACGCGTTCCTGTCGGTCTGGCGCGGCGACATCGACAATGACAGCTATAACGGGCTTGCCCAGACCGCCGGCCTGTGGTCGGGCGAAGTCAGCATTCTGCGCGCCTATGGCCGCTACCTGCAGCAAGCCGGTATCCCGCAGAGCCAGGATTTCATCGCGGCCGCGCTCAACCGCTATCCCGACATTGCGCGCGGCCTGCATGCACTGTTCGTCGCTCGTCTCGGCCCGACCGCCGAGACGGAAGGCGTCGTCGCCGCCAAGCACCTCAAGGCCAAGATCAAGGACGCGCTGGAGGAAGTCCCTAACATCGATGACGACACCATCATCCGCCGCTATCTCAACCTGATCGAAGCCTCGTTGCGCACCAATCATTTCGTTGCGGGAACGAAGGCGCGGGGCCAGTCACTGGCGATCAAGCTGGACTCGCAGGCGGTCGATGGCCTGCCGGCGCCGCGGCCGTGGCGCGAGATCTTCGTCTATGGGTCCGAGGTCGAGGGCGTGCATCTGCGCTTCGGCCCGGTTGCGCGCGGCGGCCTGCGCTGGTCGGACCGCGCCCAGGATTACCGCACCGAGGTGCTCGGCCTGGTCAAGGCGCAGCAGGTCAAGAACGCCGTCATAGTGCCGGTCGGCGCCAAGGGCGGCTTCTATCCGAAGAAGCTGCCGATGAGCGCCGTCCGCGACGCCATCTTCGAGGCCGGCACCTCGGCCTACAAGAATTTCGTTTCCAGCCTGTTGTCGATTACCGACAATATCGGGCTGGACGGTGTCATCCCGCCGGCCGGCGTTGTCAGGCGCGACCCCGACGATCCCTATTTCGTCGTCGCCGCCGACAAGGGCACGGCGACCTTTTCCGACACCGCCAACGCCATCAGCGAAAGCCACGGCTTCTGGCTCGACGACGCCTTCGCCAGCGGCGGCTCGGCCGGTTACGACCACAAGAAGATGGGCATCACCGCCAAAGGCGCCTGGGAAGCGGTCAAGCGGCATTTCCGCGAGATCAACCGCGACATCCAGGCCACCCCCTTCACCGTCGTCGGCGTCGGCGACATGTCGGGCGACGTGTTCGGCAACGGCATGCTGCTGTCGCCGCAGACCAGGCTGATCGCCGCCTTCGACCATCGCGACATCTTCATCGATCCCGATCCAGACAGGGTGGCGTCGATGGCCGAGCGCGAGCGCATGTTCGCGCTGCCGCGTTCGTCCTGGCAGGACTATGACAAGACCAAACTGTCGGAAGGCGGCGTCATCGTCTCGCGCAGCCAGAAGTCGATCACGCTGCCTGCGGCAGCGGCGGCGGCGATTGGCCTCGCCAAGACCACCGCGACACCGGCCGAGATCATGACCGCCATCCTCAAGGCGAACGTCGACCTTCTGTGGTTCGGCGGCATCGGCACGTATTTACGGGCCTCGGGCGAAACCAATGCCGAAGTCGGCGACCGCGCCAATGACGCCATCCGCATCACCGCGCTCGATTTGCGGGCGAAAGTGATCGGCGAGGGCGCCAATCTCGGCGTCACGCAGCGTGCCCGCATCGAATTCGGCATGAATGGCGGTCGCTGCAACTCCGATGCCATCGACAATTCCGGCGGCGTCAACTGCTCCGACGTCGAGGTCAACATCAAGATCGCGCTGGCGTCCGCCATGCGCAAGGGATCGCTGACCCGGCCGGCGCGCAACAAGCTGCTGGCCGAGATGACCGACGAGGTCGCCGTCCTCGTGCTGTCCAACAATTACGAACAGACGCTGGCGCTTTCCATCGCCCGCAAGCGCGGCCTTGCCGACATCGCGCACCAGAGCCGGTTCATGGCGGCGCTGGAGGCTCGGGGCCTGCTCGACCGCGCTGTCGAGACGCTGCCGTCGCCGGCCGCCCTTGCCGAGCGCGAGGCGCGTGGCGAGCCGCTGACCCGGGCGGAGCTTGGCGTGCTGCTCGCCTATGCCAAGATCGTGCTGTTTTCCGACATCGTCGCAAGCGACGTGCCTGACGACGCGCATTTCGACCGCGATCTGATGGGCTATTTCCCTGACCGGATGGCGAAGAAATATGCGGCCGAGATCCATGGCCACCGGCTGCGCCGCGAAATCATCGCCCGCGTCGTCGCCAACGATCTCGTCAATCGCGGCGGACCGTCATTCGTCAACCGGCTGCAGGAAGCCACGGGGCGCAGCGCGGCCGACGTGGTGCGCACCTTCGCCGTGGTGCGCGACGGCTTCGCGTTGCCGGCGCTCTATCGGGAGATCGATGCGCTGGACAGCCACATCGACGGCCAGGCGCAGCTCGATCTCTACCAGTCCGTCAGCCGGCTCATCTTCGTGACCAGCGGCTGGTATCTGAAGAACGATGCCGGCACCGCAGCGCTCGGCCAGCGCATTGCCGAACTGCAAGAGGCGCGCATGGCGCTGGAGCCGAAGCTGCTCTCGCTGCTACCGGCCTTCTCGCGCGAGCGGGTCGAAGAGCGGCGGCACGGCCTCTTCAAGGCCGGCGCCCCGGAAAAGCTCGCCGGGCAGCTGGCAATGGCCGATGTGGCGGGACTGATCCCCGACATCGCACTGACGGCGCGCACGGCCAATGCCGACGTCGTCGCCTCGGCCAAGGCGTTCTTCGCCGTCAGCGATGCCTTCCGCATTCCGCGCGTCGAAGAGGCGGCGCGTTCTATCACGCCGTCGGACTATTACGACCAGCTGGCGCTGTCGCGCGCCACCGACACGATCGGCGCGGCGCGGCGCGGCATCGCGGTGGCGGCTCTCGCCGGCCATGCCGGGACGGCGGATCCTGTGGCGGCCTGGCTGGAAGCCGGCGGCGAGCGCGTGGCGCGCATTCGCGAGCGGCTGCAGGCGCTGACCGAAGGCGGGGATATCACCGTGTCCAGGCTGTCGGTGGCTTCGGGGTTGATGAGCGATCTGACGGGGATGTGAGGCTCGGGACTTTACCCTCCCCCTTGTGGGGAGGGTCGCTGCGAAGCAGCGGGGTGGGGGTGCGGCACCGACCCCCACCCGGACCTTCGGTCCGACGTCCCCACAAGGGGGAGGTAGAGGCGCGGCGCCTTTCTTCGCGTCTCTATGCAGGTAGACAGCGGCGACATCCAGGTGAGGGGCAGCGCGAATCTTTGGCGGTTTGCATGAGCATTCGAAACATGCAGACATGGCGTCCGACAAGCGCGGTGTCCCGGGGGAATCATGATGGCGGCGGTAGAAACAGTGCAGCGGGCATCCGGGCGCGGCATCTGGGGATGGATGTTCTTCGACTGGGCGGCGCAGCCGTTTTTCACCGTTGTCACCACCTTCATCTTCGGGCCTTATTTCGTCTCGCGCATGGCGAGCGATCCGGTCTCAGGCCAGGCGGCCTGGGGCTACGGCATCGCTGTTGCGGGCCTGGTCATTGCCGTGCTGTCTCCCATCCTCGGCTCGATTGCCGACCAGACCGGGCCGCGCAAGCCGTGGATTGCGTTCTTCGCCTCGATCAAGATCATCAGCCTTTGCCTGCTATGGTTCGCCGCTCCCGGCTCGAACCTTTTCCTGGTGGTGCTGTTCTTTTCTCTCGCTTCGGTCGCGGCGGAATTCTCGACCGTGTTCAACGATTCGATGATGCCGCGCCTGGTGCCGAAGAGCGAGATCGGCCACGTCTCCAACATTGCCTGGGGACTTGGTTATCTCGGCGGCATGATCGCGCTGATCTTTGTCGTCGCCTGTCTGGCGGGTTCGCCGGAGACCGGCAAGACGATCATCGGCATCGACCCGCTCTTTGGGCTCGACCCGAAACTCGGCGAGGACGCGCGCGCCACCGGGCCGCTGTCGGCCGGCTGGTATTTCCTGTTCATCCTGCCGATGTTCTTCTTCACGCCAGACGCCATCAAGGGCATTCCGGTCGGGCCGGCGGTGCGCGAGGGGCTGTCGGAACTGAAGTCGACGCTGACTGAAGTGCGCCGGCGCAAAGGCATCTTCCGCTTCCTTGTCGCCCGCATGATTTATCAGGACGGCGTCAATGCGCTGCTCGCTTTGGGCGGCACATTTGCGGCAGCGATGTTCCACTGGTCGATCACCGAGATCGGCATGTTCGGCATTATTCTCAACGTCGTCGCCATCGTCGGCTGCCTGGTTGCCGCATGGCTGGACACCGCGCTTGGCTCCAAGACCATCGTGATGATTTCGCTCGTCCTGCTCAGCATCGCCACCATCGGCATCGTTTCGACCGGGCCAGGCTACACGCTGTTCGGCGCCTGGATGATGCCGGGAGCCGATAGTGGCGGCCTGTTCGGCACGGCGGCGGAAAAGGCCTACATTTTCTATGGCCTGTTGATCGGGCTGGCGTTCGGACCGGTGCAGGCGTCGTCACGCTCCTACATGGCGCGCAGCGTGACCGCAGCCGAATCCGGCCGCTATTTCGGCATCTATGCGCTGGCCGGAAGGGCCACGAGTTTCCTGGCGCCGTTCATGGTGGCGTCGATCACGCTCGCCAGCGGCTCGGCGCGGCTCGGCATGGCGGCCATCGTGCTGTTCCTGGGCGTTGGGATCGCGATATTGATCTGGACGCCGTACCCGGCGGATCAGCCGGTGGAATAGCGCCGCACTTTTCCTTCTCCCCTTGTGGGAAAAGGCAGAGGCGCTCAATGCCTGAAATGCCTCACGCCGGTAAACACCATGGCGATGCCATGCGCGTCGGCAGCGGCGATAACGTCGTCGTCGCGCATCGAGCCGCCGGGCTGGATCACCGCCGTGGCGCCGGCTTCGATCGCGGATATGAGCCCGTCGGCGAAAGGGAAGAAAGCGTCGGAGGCGACCACCGAGCCCTTGGTCAACGGCTCCGCGAGGCCAGCTGCTTCCGCCGCGTCGAGCGCCTTGCGTGCGGCGATGCGCGAGGAATCGACGCGGCTCATCTGGCCGGCGCCGATGCCGACCGTGGCGCCGTCCTTGGCGTAGACGATGGCGTTCGACTTGACGTGCTTGGCGATGCGGAAAGCGAATTTGAGGTCGGCCATCTCGGCCGCCGTCGGCGCGCGCCTGGTCACCACCTTCAGTTCGAAATCGTCGACCACCGCGTTGTCGCGGCCTTGGACGAGCATGCCGCCAGCGACGGATTTCACAGTGATGCCGCCGGCGTGCGGATCGGGCAGACCGCCGGTGACCAGCAGTCGCAAATTCTTTTTGGCGGCGATGATGCGGACAGCGTCCTCCGACGCGTCCGGCGCGATGATCACCTCGGTGAAGGTTTTTACGATCTCCTGAGCCGCTTCGGCATCAAGGATGCGGTTCATGGCGATGATACCGCCGAAGGCCGAGACCGGGTCGCAGGCCAGCGCCCTGGCATAGGCAGCCGACAGCGAAGCGCCCTCGGCGACGCCGCACGGGTTGGCGTGCTTGATGATGGCAACGGCGGCGCAGCGGTTGGGGTCGAACTCGCCAACCAGCTCGAAGGCGGCGTCGGTGTCATTGATGTTGTTGTAGGACAGCTGCTTCCCCTGCAGCTGGCGGGCCGTGGCGACGCCCGGCCGCTTGTCGCCATTGACGTAGAAGCCGGCGCTCTGATGCGGGTTCTCGCCATAGCGCATGACGCTCTCCAGCCGGCCGCCGAAGGCGCGCCAGGTCGGATGCTCGATCTCCAGCGTTTCGGCGAACCAGCCGGAGATCGCCGCGTCGTAGCTGGCGGTGCGGGCAAAGGCCTTTGCCGCCAGCTTCTGGCGGAAATCCAGCGACAGCGAGCCGATGTTCATCTCCAGCGCGTTCAGCACCGAGGCATAATCGCCGGGATCGGTGACGATGGCGACATAGGCATGGTTCTTGGCCGAGGCGCGGATCATCGCCGGGCCGCCAATGTCGATGTTCTCGACAACAGCGGCATAGTCGGCGCCGGAGCGGCGGACCTCCTCGAACGGGTAGAGATTGGAGACGAGCAGATCGATCGGCTCGATACCGTGATCGTGCATCGCCTTGGCGTGTTCGGGATCGTCGCGCACGCCGAGCAGCGCGCCGTGCACCGACGGGTGCAGCGTCTTGACGCGGCCGTCCATGATCTCGGGAAAGCCGGTCAGTTCCGAGACGTCACGCACCGCCAGCCCCGCCTCGGCGATCGCCTTTGCCGTGCCTCCGGTCGAGACCAGCTCGACGCCGGCCGCGACCAGCCCTTTGGCGAAGTCGATCAGGCCGGTCTTGTCGAAGACGGAAAGCAGGGCGCGGCGGACCGGAAGGAGGTCGGGTGCCGGAATGTTCTTGGCGGCGACGGCCATGGGCTGGCGGCCTTTCAGGGCTGATTGGAGAGCGTTGCCGGGCCGTAGCACATGACATCAGGAAATCAAGCCGGAAGCTCGATCAAGCCGGCGCCGGCAACGACGCTCAGCTGTGCTCGGGATAGCCGGCGATGCCGGTGCGCGTGAGCTGCCAATGCACTTCGGCGATCTCCGAGGCCTTGAAGGCGAGCACGATCTGGCGGCTGCGGCGCGGGCCGCCAAGGCCGGCGAAATAGATCGATTCCTCGACCTCCGGCACCACTTCGGTGCAGGTGAACACCCAGGTGTCGGCCTGGTCGGCGGTCAGCACCAGGCGGTCATGCTCGTCCTGCAAAAGGTTGATATCAGGGTGGATGTGGAAGCGCACCACGACGAAGTCGCGGCCATTGTTGCGGATCGCCGCACCGCCCGGGCGGAGGAAGCGATCCCTGCCGGCGAGCACATTGCCCTCGCTCGACAGTTTCAGCTCGCGCTCATGCAGGAAGCCAAAGCGCTGCATATAGCCGTCATGGCGGGCGATGAAGCCTTGCGTGCCCTTCTGGTCGATGCGCTTGCAAGGCACATGCTGCGGGCCGCCGAGCAAGGGTGAGCCGAGCAGGTCGTTGACGCGCAGCGAATGGGAAAACCGCGCCGACGAGGTGTCGTTGATGGTGGCGGTCGAATGCGCCGCGGTGGCACGGGCCAGCGGCCGGAACTCGGCGGCGCCATAGGTGTCGATGCCGGCATTGACGATAAAATGCTGGCGACCGGACGAGAGTTCGAAGGCCAGGCACCCGGCATGCGCGGCGTTGGACACATCGACGGCCGGCGACGGGCCGGTATCGGCAATTACCGTAACGCCGCCCATACACAGCCGCTCATAGCCGGAATGCGGCGCGTGCAGCAGCGGCGCGCCGGCGGTGTCGTCGTGGCGCAAGATGGTGGCAATGCGGTCGTGGATGGTGGCGCCCATGCCATTGAAGCGGGCGAGGCTGCCATCCTGATGGCGGAAGAAGCGCAGCGCCGGCAGCATGCGGTCGATGGCGCCCATCAGGGCGGCCGGTGGCGTTTCTGCCTGATTGGCATAGGTCTGGCGCAGCGGCAGGAGATCGGCGAGCAATTCGAGCACCGCCATCGGGTTGCGCGAAATATGGCCGCCATCGGGAAGGATCTGGCGGTCGAGTTCTTCCGCCAGGTTGCGGGTGGCGCCGCGCAGTGCCGAGGCCGGCGCCGGCAGCGACAGCGCGGCGAAGGCAAGCGCGATGCGAGCGCGCAGCCTGTCCTTGCCGTCCGGCATTTCGCGCGCCATCGAGCGGAGATAGCGGATCTGCACGGCGAGCGATTTCAGGAAGGCGCGATAGAACGGAAATTCGGCCCCTTGTAGGACAACCGAGGAGTGTTGCAACCAGGCAATGACTCGCTTGGCGGTGGTGCCGGGCTCCCAGGCTATGCCGGAAATCTGGTTGCCATGCATGGCGATCCAGTCGGAGACAAGCGCGCGTGCATTGGCGGCGGCCAGCTCGGTGCCGGCGGCGCGCATATGGCGCAGCCAACGGAAACCGTGCAGCGTCTTCACCCAGCCGCGGTTGGCGACGTCGATCTGGAATGGTGACTTGCCGCCGGTCTCGACCAGATGTCCCGACAGCGGATAGCGGCCATAATAAATCTCGAGCGCGATCTGCGGATCGGCGAGCCTGAGGTCGGGCGGTGCAATCAGGACGCGTTCGGGCGTGCGCCCGGAATAGCGCCAGCGATAGACTGGCCCCGCGCGAAGGCGCCGGCGCGTCTTGCGCCAAAACTCCTTAGCGACAAGCGTCCACAGACGTGTCGTGCTGCCGGCAGCCAGTGCCAAAACCCCTCCTCGTCGCCTGGAGATAGAGCATGCTGTCGCCCGAAAACCGCGTCACACTTTTCGGCATCATGTTCCGGTACCCCAGCACAAGCTTATATGATTCAAGAACTTATGCGAAGTCGAATTCCGCCGACATGAAGCGCCTCACGCTGCCGGCCACCGACCCGCCCCGAAAAAAGTCAAGCGCTCCGCGGGGTTAAGCCTGGCAATCCGGTACTCACTTGCGGTTGTGGCGAGACCGAAATTCGCTGGGCGACAGTTTTCGCGGTCGCGAAACAGACGGGAGAAATAGAAGGCGTCGTGGATGCCGACGGCGGCCGCAATGGACTCGATGGGCGAATCGGAGGCGGCCAGCATCTGTTTGGCGCGGTCGAGCCTCGTGCGCAGTTGGAAGGCCTTGGGCGACATGCCGGCTGCCCGCGCAAATCTGCGCCGCAAGGTTGCCGGCGACATCGAGAATTTCGCGGCGAAGGCATCGAGATCCACCGAGTCGCACGCGCAGCGGCGCAATTCGTCGATGATGGGCTGCATGTCGGCGGCATCCTGGAGGCTGGGGTTTCGTTGACGGTTGTTCCAATCCATTGCCTGGCGGGCAGCACGCACGACGATGCGATGCATCGTGGCGGCGGCTTCTGCCTGGCTCAGCATCGTATCGAGCGACAGCTCACCATGCAGCCTGTCGAACAGCCGCTGCATTTTGCCGAGGTCGCGCAAGGGGACGACAGGGGCGTCCTCGGCGATCAGCCGCAGCCGGGTGAAATCGCGTATCAAGGCGCCGTCGAAGAGCGCCCAGCGTTCGAGCCATCCCGATGCATCCGGCCCGTAGGAATGCATCCTCCCGGGAAGCAGCCAGAACAGGGCCGGCGCTCGGATCGTCTGCATGCCGGCTGTCCTGGTTTCAAGCCAGCCTTGACCGTTCTCAATCAGCACCACGGCGAATTCCGGCAATTTGCGCGCTTGGATCGCCTGCGTGACGCGATGCCGACCAATCCCTGTAACCGACAGGCCGCCGGCCGCGGCCGGTGCGGATCTGTAGAGTGCGTAAGAGAGATCGTTCATGAGCGAAAAGTCCATGGCTTCGTTCTGTCCATGGGCGAGCGTGCGAAAAGTATGGCATTTCCAGCTAAGGATGAAAAATCGCAGGTGGCTGAAATGTCAAGCTCAACAGGTGGCATGCAACGACGGAGTCCTGTTGCGTCAATCGATCTGAACGCCAACGGCAAGACATTATCGATGGCGCCGAACCGGTTGGGTCGCCTCGTGCCAACCGACGCCGGGGTCGGCATCGATGCCATTCGCGGCCTCCTTGCCGAGCAAGGCTATGTCTGGCTGAAAGGTATGCTGCCGCGCCGCGACGTCATTGGTTTTCGCGGCTGGGTGTTTTCGTATCTGGCCGACACCGGCTTGCTGCAGCCCGGGTCCGATCCCGCGCTTGGCCTGGCGGCGGCCGCCGGCACGTTCGACCGTCAGTTCGCCGATCGCCGGTTGATGGCGCTGGTTCGCTCCACCGCCTATGAAGGGTTCTGCGCACAGCCCCTGATGGCCCGGCTGATGGATGCGTTCGTCGGCGGGCTGTCCTATTTGCACAAGCGCAAGATCATGCGTTTCACCCAACCGGGCACCACTGTGGCGACGCCGGCGCATTACGACCTCGTCTATCTGCGCGGCGGCACCAGCCGCATCGTCACTGCCTGGATCCCGATCGGCGACGTTCCCGTCGACATGGGCGGCCTGGTCTATCTCGAGGGATCGCACGCCATCGGCCTCGACATGGAGGCCCGGTTCGCCAGGGACAATGCCGGGCTGAGCCCGCAGGAGCGCATCAGCGCCTACAACCGGAACATGAGCGAGGGCGGCTGGGTGTCGAAGGACCTGCCCGACATGGCGGAGCGGTTCGATACACGCTGGCTGATCGCGGATTTCGAGGCCGGCGATGTCGTCCTCCACTCGCCCTACATGATCCACGCCTCGACAACCAACCAGAGTGCGGAGGGGCGTATCCGGCTCTCCACCGATATCCGCTACCAGAATGTCGATGATGAGATCGATGCAAGGTGGGGGAAGCACTGGTCCTTGGACGACATGCTTTAGGCATGTCGTCGCGTCGGAGTCAGGCCAGACGTCGCATGCGGGCGGCAAAGAAGCCGTCCAGGCCGGAAACCCCTGGCGAACCACGGTCAAGATCGGCGGGTGTGGTGCGCAGCGTGCCTTGCGGGGTCAGGAAGGCGTCGATGCCGGCGATTTCGCCGGGCTGCAGTGGATCGTCGGCGACGGTTTTGTTGCCGGCCAGAAAGACGCGATACAGATCCTCGCCTTCGATCGGGTCCAGCGAACAGTTGGAAAAAACAATCCGACCGCCCGGTTTGACCAAAGTGACGGCGCGGGGGAGCAGCTTTGCTTGCAGATCGGCTAGCTTTTCGACGTCGGCTGCCGTCTTGGTCCATGGCACGTCGGGGTGGCGCCGAACCGTGCCTGTGGAAGAGCAGGGCGCGTCGAGCAGGACGGCGTCGAAAAGCTCCGCCGGCTGGTATTTCAGCAGATCGGCCTGCACGATCTCGGCGGACAGCCCGAGCCGTTCGAGGTTCTGCGTCAGCCGCGCCAGCCGGTTCTTCGAGGTGTCCACGGCGGTGACTTTGGCGCCGGCAAGGATCAGCTGAGCGGTCTTGCCGCCGGGGGCGGCGCAGAGGTCGGCGACGCGTAATCCTTTGACATCGCCGAACAGCCGCGCCGGAAAACTGGCGGCGGCGTCCTGGACCCACCATGCGCCTTCGCTGAAGCCCGGCAGTTCGGTGACGGAGGCGTTGAGCTTTTCCACTCGCACCGTGCCGGTCGGCAGCACGATGCCGCCGAGCTTTTCGGCCCACAGTTCGGGATCCGCCTTGACCGTGAAATCGACCGGCGCCTCAACGCGATGCGCCGCCAGGATCTGTCTGGTCATCTCGGCGCCATAGGCGGCCTTCAGCCGGTCGGAGAACCATTTTGGCGCCTCGTCGGTGGCGGCAAAAGCTGCCGGCAGTTCGGTCTCCTTGGCCCGCACCAAAGTGCGCAGCACGCCGTTAACGAGGCCGGAAAAGCGCTGCGTGCGTGGGTCCGACTTGGCGTGGGTCACAGCCAAATCGACGGCGGCGCTGTCGGGGATGTCGAGGAACAGGATCTGCGCCGCCGCAACATGCAGGATGTGCGACAAAGCTGTGGCGTTGGGCGGCAGCGGCTTTTCAAGGCGGCGGGCGAGGAGCCCGGCAATGGTCATGCGGTAGCGCAGCGCGGTTACCAGTATGGCGCGCACCAGGCCGCGGTCGCGCAAGTCGAGCACCTTGTATTGCGGATGGCCGTTCTCGTGGTCCGTCAGCCCGTCGAGCGGCGTCTTGGCGTCGATAACGGCGGCCAGGAGCCGCGCCGCGGCCTTGCGCGCGGCGAGGCCGGCGACGAATTCGTCCGAGCTGTTTTCGCGAACGCCTGAATGTGCGGGCCGGGGTCTGGCGCCGCTCACGACCACGGACCTTTGGGTCCGGTCGGGTTGCGGCCCCACGGATTGGCTTTCGGCTTGGCCGGTTTGGTCGGCGGCGTGGGTTGTGCTGCCTTGCCCCACGGGCCTTGCTCGACATCGGCCGGGAATTCTTCTGTTTGCTCTGGCGTCGGCGCCTGGCGCGGCGCCGGCTGGCGGCCTGCCATGTCGCGCGCCATCGCCTGCAGCGCGGCGATGCGGTTGTCGGTGTTCGGGTGGGTCGAAAACAGGCTGTCCATTCGCTCGCCGTGAAGGGGATTGATGATGAAGAGATGCGCGGTCGCGGGATTGCGTTCGGCATCCGGGTTGCGGATGCGTTCGGCGCCGCGGGCGATCTTGTCAAGCGCTGATGCCAGCCAAAGCGGATTTCCAACGATTTCGGCGCCGCGCCGGTCGGCTTCGTATTCGCGGGTGCGGCTGACCGCCATCTGCACGATCATGGCGGCGAAGGGCGCGACCAGCATCGCCACCAGCACGCCGACAAAGCCGAACGGGTTGTTGTTGTCGCGGCTGCCGCCGAAGAAGAAGGCGAAATTGCCGAGCATCGAGATGGCGCCGGCGAGTGTCGCGACAATGGTCATAGTCAGCGTGTCTCGATGCTGGATGTGGGCCAGCTCATGCGCCATGACTGCCGCCACCTCCTCATGCGACAGGCGCTCCAGCAGCCCGGTCGAGGCCGCGACCGCGGCGTTCTCGGGATTGCGGCCGGTGGCGAAGGCGTTCGGCTGCGGATTGTCGATCAGATAAGTCTTGGGCATCGGCAGGCCGGCCTGCTTGGCCAACGCCTCGACGATGGCGTGGAATTCGGGCGCGTTCTTCGCGTTGACCTCGACGGCGTGGTTCATCGACAGCACCATCTTGTCGGCATTCCAGTAGCTGAACAGATTGGTGCCCGCGGCGACCAGGAAGGCGATCATCATGCCGCCGGTGCCGCCGATCAGAAAACCGACGCCCATGAACAGCGCCGTCATCGCGGCCAGGAGCATGGTGGTGCGTAGCGTGCTCATCATCTGCTCCCTGTGCGGCCGTGGCAAAAAAAGGTCGATCGGGGTGAACTCATGGCTATATGATGGGAAACGCCGCCCTTCGTTTCAATCCGCCCGGACTATCGCATGACCGACCAACCCAGCAAAGCTGATGCCGACCGGGAGAAGGACCTGACGCCGGCGGCCAGCCGGGCGCTGGCTGAAGCCGAGGCGCGCCGTGAAGCGTATCGCCAGAAGGAAGCTGCGTTGCCGAAGGAAATCGGCGGCCGCGGCGGCAAGGAACCCGGCCGCTACGGCGACTGGGAAGTGAAGGGACTGGCTAGCGATTTCTAGGGGTTCAGGAACGGAAGAACTGGGGAACTGGTGAACTGAAGAGTTGAAGAAAAAGGCGCATAGCAGTCCTCCAGTCCTCCAGTCCTCCAGTCCTCCAGTCCTCCAGTTCCTCAGGCCGCGCTGCGCTGTGCCCCCAGCGTCATCCAGCCGCTGTCATCGATCGCGATGGAGACGGTTTCGTAGCCGCCAATCGAGTTGTGCTGAGTCGTCATTGGATGCTGGTGAGTGGCGCTGATCACCATCACCGACGCGCCCGCTGCTTCCGCCGCCGCGATACCGGCCGGTGCGTCCTCGAAGACCAGACAGTCGCCGATATCGACGCCGAGCCGTTTTGCCGCCAGCAGGAAACAGTCGGGCGCCGGCTTGCCGTGCGACACATCCTCGGCCGCGACCACCAAGGCGGGAACCGGGATGCCGGCGGCCCGCATGCGCAGCAGCGCCAACGGGCGCGGCGCCGAGGTGACGATCGCCCAGCGCTCTGGCGGCAAAGCGTTGAGGAACGGCACGGCGCCGGCGATCGGCAGCACGCCTTCGACATCGTCCGACTCGGCCTGCAACAGCACAAACGCCTCATGCACCGGGTCGACGCCGGGAAGCGCCAGCCTGGTGATGGTCTCGACCGCCCGCACGCCATGGATCGTCGGCAGGAAGGCTTCGACGTCGAGACCGTGCTTAAGCGCCCACGCCGCCCAGACGCGCTCGGCCGAAGCGATCGAATTGAGCACCGTGCCATCCATATCGAACAGGAACGCGGCGAATTTTCTGCCTGCAAACATCAGATTTTCCACGGGGTTAGGGATCGTTTCGGGAGGGTCGAAACATGTCATGCGACCGTAACGTCGCCACGCCTGCCTGGGAAGCCGCGGGAGAGCCTTTTCGATAGTTCCAGGGAACCATGGTCCCGCCTCTGGCGTTTTGAGCATACTGTTTTCCACGGGATCGAAGGGGCAATCATTGTGCTGATCCGGCTCGGCTACGAAATCGCCATTGAATGCGTCGGCGCCACGCCGGTCATCTCGCTGCTTGATATCCACAGGGATCGTCAGGCCGACATCAAACGGCAGACACGCGTGCTGACGTCGCCTTCAGTGCCGAGCAAGGTCTATCACGATCTGTTCGGCAATACCTGCCGCCGCTTCACCGCACCCGCCGGCAGTTTCCGCATTCTCTATGACGCAGCCGTCGAGGACAGCGGGGAGCCTGACGCGGTCAACACGCTGGCCAGGGAAGTGCCGGTGGCGGAACTGCCGGACGATGTGCTCGGCTACCTCCTCGGCAGCCGCTATTGCGAGACCGATCATCTGAGCAGTCTGGCCTGGCAGCTTTTCGGCCATGTTCCCTCCGGCTGGGCGCGGGTGCAGGCGATCGTCGACTATGTCCACAACCGGCTGTCCTTCGGCTATGGCTATGCGCGGTCGACGCGCACCGCAGCCCAAGCGCATGAGGAGCAGGTTGGTGTATGCCGCGACTTCGCCCATCTGGCGATCACGCTCTGCCGCTGCATGAACATCCCGGCCCGCTATGTGAACGGCTATCTCGGCGACATCGGCGTGCCGGCCGACCCGGCGCCGATGGATTTTTCGGCCTGGATGGAAGTGTTCCTCGACGGCAAATGGTACACGTTCGACCCCCGTCATAATCGTCCGAGGATAGGCCGCGTCGTCATCGCGCGCGGTCGTGATGCCACGGATGTCCCGCTGCTGCACAGCTTCGGCCCGCATCAGCTCTCGCTGTTCAAGGTCTGGACCTATGAGCAGGAAGGCAATCTGTTCAACCCGCCCTATCACGGCGTCGACAAGACCGTCAGTGCGCGGATGCTGGCGTGACCGGATTCTGATTCGCTTCGACACACAATCCGGAAATGGAAAAGGCCGCCGCTTCTTGACGAAGCCGGCGGCCTTCCGTGTTTCCGTCCGTGGCGCGGCCAATGGCGGCGACCGAGGTCACCCGCCGCGCTTATCGCGCCTTAACGGGAAGACTGCTTCCCGAAAGTGCAATCCGCTGAGGCCACGTTCTGGAAAACGAAATCACTCGACATCGGATCACCTCCTTTCGATTTGTTGAACACGTACAGATGATGGGGTGCGTTGCAGCAAAAAACAAGATGCCGAGTTGAAATAGCTGGCGAGCCGCCTTTTGCGCCGGGTTGCGAAGAGCCGCGAGGGCGGGCAAAATCCATGCAAGGTGGATTGTCAGGACTCGGGAGGATGGCCATGGAGGCAGCCGAGAAGGCCGCGCGCATCGTGCGAACGGTGATCGAAACGCTGAAGCCGGGTTTTGCGGTCAAGCTGTGGACCGGCGAGCGGATCGGTCCCGCCACCGGGCCCGTGCTCACCATCAACGACCAGGACATCGTCTGGCAGGTGGTGAAGCGGCCATCGTTGTCGACGCTGATCGAGATGTGGATTTCCAAGACGATAGACATCGAAGACGGGACGATTTTCGATTTCTACGCACTGCCGTCGCAAGGCAAGCTCAGGACCAAGCTCAAGTCACTGCCGAAGCTGGCGATCCTGCGCGACCTGCCGGCGGTGCTCCTGTCACGCAAGCAGATGAGTGCACGCACCGATCTGTCGGGTCGCAACCCCTATGTCAGCGGGTCGAGCCAGGAGGCGATCCAGCATCACTACGACATTTCGAATGCCTTTTACCGGCTCTTCCTCGACGAGCGCATGGTCTACAGCTGCGGCTACTTTACGGATTTCGCCAATGGCATCGACCAAGCGCAGGCCGACAAGCTCGACCATATCTGCCGCAAGCTCAGGCTGAAATCGGGCGAAAAGCTGCTCGACATCGGCTGCGGCTGGGGCGCCATACTGATCCATGCGGCCAAAAATTACGGCGTCGTCGGCCATGGCGTGTCGCTGTCGCAGGCGCAGACCGATCTCGCCCGCGAGCGCATCCGCGCCGAAGGGCTGCAGGACCGCATCACCATCGAGATCAAATCCTATGCGGAGCTCAAAGGCTCCTTCGACAAGATATCGTCGATCGGCATGTTCGAGCATCTCGGGCTCGCCAACCACGCCACCTATTTCAAGACCATCCATCGCTTGCTGAAGCCCGGCGGCATCTATCTGCACCACGCCATCACCAGGCGCAGCAAGGGCGACTTGAAGAAAACCTTGCGCAAGGGGCCGGAGTTCAAGGCGCTGCTCAAATACATTTTCCCAGGCGGCGAACTCGACACGATCGGCATGACGCTGGGCAATCTGGAGGCGCATGGCTTCCTGGTCTACGACGTCGAGAATCTGCGCGAGCACTATGCGCGCACCTGCCGGCTGTGGGCCGAGCGGCTGCAGGCTCGCTTCGACGAGGCGGTCGCCGAAGTCGGCGAGGCCAAGGCACGGCTGTGGCTGCTTTATCTCACCGGCTGCTCGATCACCTTCGAGCGCGCCTCGGCGCAGATTTTTCAGACCGTCGTCACCAAACGCGCACGCGGCCCGAGCGGGCTGCCGCCGACACGGGCGGATCTGTATCGGTAGGGATAGGATTCGGGGCCGAACCCCACGCTTTCCAAGGTCTGCGATTCGCTGCCTCGCGGTAGAGGCCTACACGAACCGCATCGGCGCGCCGATCTCGACACGGGCAGGCCTGTCCACAGTGCAATAGACGCCAAGATTATGCGCGTTGTGGCGGACCAGATTGCGCAGGATGCCGGGATCGTGGTCAAAGCCGTCCTGGCTGATGATGGTGAAGCCGCAGCGGCGGCACGGCTCCGAGACGGTCACCAGCAGGTCGCCGATGGCAAGCTTGCGGCCAATCCATTCGGTCTCGGGAAACGAGCCTTCGACCGCCGCCATGTCGACGACGATGTTGGGGCGGAAGCGGCGCGGATCGGGAATGCCTTCGGGGTGCAGCGCCTTGAGCCGGGCCAGCGATGCGGTGGTCAAGAGATGGATCGGCGCTTTGCGGTAGCGCGCCGCGGTCAGCGGGCCGGTGTAGCCGGGAGCGTTGTCCTGGCTGAACGGCCGGATCGAGGCGGCGAAGCCGAGATAGGTCGAGACGGCGCTGTCGCATTCAGCGCCCGGCGCTACCAGCCAGTCGCCGTCGGGAACGGCGATCTCCAGCTTGCGGTCCTTGCTCAGCCGGGTGCGGATGCGCGGCACCTTGTGCCACTTGGCGTCGCGGTCGGGCCGCGCGATCTCATTGTCCGAGACATCGACAAGGCCGAACAGCCGGTCGCCGTCGATGGTTTCAAGGCCGACCGAAATGGCGTCCTGGCGTTCGCCGGCAAGCGAACTTGCAGGGTAACGCCAGAGCTCCGTGACTGCGCCCAGTGCAGCCATCAAATCCCCTCAGCCCTTCTTGTTCTGGCGGTTGGCGATCAGATCATCGACCACGGCCGGATCGGCCAGTGTCGAGGTATCGCCGAGCGCGGAAAAATCGTCCTCGGCGATCTTGCGCAGGATACGGCGCATGATCTTGCCGGAGCGGGTTTTCGGCAGTCCGGGCGCGAACTGCAGCTTGTCGGGCGAGGCGATGGCGCCGATCTCCTTGCGGACATGGGCCACGAGCTCCTTGCGCAGTTCCTCGCTCGGCTCCACGCCTTTCATCAAGGTAACGTAGCTGTAGATGCCCTGGCCCTTGATGTCGTGGGGATAGCCGACGACAGCTGCTTCCGACACTTTCTCGTGGCTGACGAGCGCCGATTCGACCTCGGCCGTTCCCATGCGGTGGCCGGAAACGTTGATGACGTCGTCGACGCGGCCGGTGATCCAGTAATAGCCGTCGGCGTCGCGGCGACAGCCGTCTCCGGTGAAGTATTTGCCCTTGTAGGTGGAGAAATAGGTCTGCACGAAGCGGTCGTGATCGCCATAGACCGTGCGCATCTGGCCGGGCCAGGAATCGGCGATGCAGAGATTGCCGTCGGCCGCCCCTTCCAGCACCTTGCCTTCGCCGTCGACCAGTTGCGGTTTGATGCCGAAGAAGGGCCGCGTCGCCGAACCGGCCTTGAGGTCGGTGGCGCCGGGCAGCGGCGTGATCAGGATGCCGCCGGTCTCGGTCTGCCACCAGGTGTCGACGATCGGCACCTTGCCGTTGCCGACGACGTTGAAATACCACTCCCATGCTTCCGGATTGATCGGTTCGCCGACCGAGCCCAGCACGCGCAGCGACTTGCGCGAGGTCTTCTTCACCGGTTCGTCGCCGGCGCCCATCAGCGCGCGCAGTGCCGTCGGCGCAGTGTAGAAGATGTTGACCTTGTGCTTGTCGATGACTTCCCAGAAGCGCGACTGCGAGGGGTAGTTCGGCACGCCCTCGAACATCAGCGTGGTGGCGCCGTTGGCGAGCGGGCCATAGACGATATAGCTGTGGCCGGTGACCCAACCGACATCGGCGGTGCACCAGTAGATATCGCCATCATGGTAGTCGAAGACATATTGGTGGGTCATCGAGACATAGACGAGATAGCCGGCGGTGGTGTGCAGCACGCCCTTCGGCTTGCCGGTCGAGCCTGAGGTATAGAGGATGAACAGCGGATCCTCGGCCTTCATCTTCTCCGGCTTGCAGTCGCCTTTCACCGTGGCGATCTCGTCATGGTACCAGATGTCGCGTCCCTGGACCCAGCCGGTCTTGCCGCCGGTGCGGCGAACGACGACCACTTTTTCGACCTTGGTGCCGGCCTTGGCGGCGATTTCGATCGCTCTGTCGGTGTTTTCCTTCAGCGGGATCGGCTTGCCGCCGCGCAAGCCCTCGTCGGCCGTGATGACGAAGGTCGACTTGCAGTCATCGATGCGGCCGGCCAAGGCGTCCGGTGAAAAGCCGCCGAAGACGATCGAGTGAATGGCGCCGATGCGGGTGCAAGCCAGCATCGCGTAGGCGGCTTCCGGGATCATCGGCATGTAGATGGTGACGCGGTCGCCCTTCCTGACGCCGTGCTTCTTCATCACATTGGCGAGCCGGCAGACATGCTCGTAAAGTTCGTTGTAGGTGACCTTCTTGTCGTCGTAGGGATTGTCGCCCTCCCAGATGATGGCGGTCTGGTTGCCGCGCTTCTTCAAATGGCGGTCGATGCAGTTGTAGGAGACGTTGGTTTCGCCGTCCTCGAACCATTTGATCGAGACCTTGCCCTCGAAGGAGGTGTTCTTGACCTTGCTGAACGGCTTGAACCAGTCGATGCGCTTGCCGTGCTTGCCCCAGAACTTGTCCGGATTCTTCACGCTGTCGGCATACCATTTGAGGTAGGTGTCGTTGTCGATCAGCGCGTTCTTCTTCCACGCCGGCTGGACGCGGTGGATCTTCACCTCGGACATGTCTTCACTTTCCTCCCAAACCACCCCGCCGGCTTGACGACAGCCAGGATCACGGCGACGCAGCCGCGAATTCGGCGGCATTATTAACAGTTCCGCGCTGACGGCAACATTAGACGTTGGATTCGCGTGGCGGGATGCCGCAGCTCCCGTTTCGGTTGTATCAGCACTCGGCGGCGGTCGCTGCTAACTGCATGTTTTCGTGCATAAAACCCGACTGGGATCAGGAAAATCATAGACAGTTAAGGAACGGCGCGCACAATTCGGTGTTGGGAGGAATGGAGAATCACTAGGCCAAGGGGCTGTCATGCGCGATCATTCCGAAATGGACCTGATGCTCAAGGGGTATGGCCTGACCACGGCCAAGATTCTGTACCATTTTCCCGACCACCCGCATCTGCTGCAGAGCTTCATCTGGCAGGATTACGATCTGGCGCCGAAGTTTCCGGTGCTGATCAAGTTCATCGAGTTCTGGAAGGCCAGGCTCGACGGGCCGCTGCATTCGATCAGCTACACGCACCAGAAGCTGATCGCGCCGAACGAATGGCGGAAGGTGGATGGGGAGTTCGTGCTGCACTGAGCGGCAGTATAGCTGATCTCCCCCGCGAGGGGGGAGATTGGCAGCTTCAACGTCGGCGATCACACCGCAGGCGGGTTCAGCCGGGCGAAACCTTCCTGGCGGTGATAGGGGAAGTACGGGTAGGGCGCGGTCACTTCGCTTGCCTTGTCGAGCTTTTTGACCTGCTCCGGCGTCAACGCCCAGCCGACGGCGCCGAGGTTCTGGCGCAGCTGTTCCTCGTTGCGGGCGCCGATGATGACCGAGGACACGGTCGGGCGCTGCAAGAGCCAGTTGATGGCGATCTGCGGCACGGTCTTGCCGGTCTCTTCAGCCATCGCATCAAGCGCATCCATGACCCGGTAGAGATGTTCGTCCGCGACCGGCGGGCCGAAATCGGCGGTGTCGTGCAGCCGGCTCTTTTCCGGCAGGGGCTGGCCGCGGCGGATCTTGCCGGTCAGGCGGCCCCAGCCGAGCGGGCTCCACACCAGCGCGCCGATGCCCTGGTCGATACCGAGCGGCATCAGCTCCCACTCATAGTCGCGGCCGACCAGCGAGTAGTAGACCTGGTGCGCAGCATAGCGCGGGTAGCCATGCTTGTCGGCCTCGGCCAGCGACTTCATCAGTTGCCAGCCGGAGAAGTTGGAGACGCGGACATAGCGCAGCTTGCCGGCGCGCACGAGGTCGTCCAGCGTCGACAACACCTCCTCGATCGGCGTGCCTGCATCGAAGGCGTGCAGCTGCAACAGGTCGATGTAATCGGTGCCCATGCGCTTCAGGGCGGCGTCGACGGCTTTGATCAGCCGCGAGCGCGACGAGCCGTAGTCGGCCGGTCTGTCGCCCATCGGCAGCGAAGTCTTGGTCGAGATCAGCACCGCGTCGCGGCGGCCTTTGATGGCTTCGCCAAGCACTTCCTCGGAGGCGCCGTTCGAATAGACATCGGCGGTGTCGAACAGATTGACGCCGGCCTCGAGGCAGATGTCGATCAGCCGCCGCGCTTCCTTGGCGTCGCTGTTGCCCCAGGCCCCGAACAGCGGCCCGGAGCCGCCGAAAGTGCCGGCGCCGAAAGAGAGTGCGGGCACTTTCAGGCCCGATGCGCCGAGACGTCGATAATCCATTTTATGCTCCTTGATGATGTCGAAGAAGGATTGCGCGTGATGCTCATGACTGGGCGCAGACCGGCGCCCCGATTGTGGGGGCGCGATCGAGGCGCAGCGCCAGGGCAGCGACGCCAAGAGCCGCGACCGGCAGCAAAGCGGCGATCCAGGTTAGTGAGCCGAGGCCGAGGCCATGGGCAATCACCGCGCCGCCAAGCCAAGCGCCGGCGGCATTGCCGAGGTTGAAGGCGGCGATGTTGAAGGACGAGGCGAGGCTCTGGCCCGCGCCTTGCGCCTTTTCCAGCACCCACATCTGCAGCGGCGCCACGGTGGCGAAGGCGGCGGCACCAAGCAGGCCGACATAGATGACGGCCAGGATTTGGCTGTGGACGGCGAAGGTCATTGTGGCCAGCACCAACGCCAGCACCACGAGGCTGCCGAGCACCGCCGGCACCAACCAGCGGTCGGCGACCTTGCCGCCAAGCAGATTGCCGGCGATAAGACCGCCGCCGAAGACGAGCAGGATCGGCGACACGGCGGCTTCCCCAAAACCGGTGATCTCGGTGAGCAGCGGGGCGATGTAGGTGAAGACGGCGAAGACGCCGGCATAGCCGAGCACGGTGGTGGCGAGGCCGAGCAGCACCGGCGTGCGGCGCAGCACTGCGAGGTCTGCGCGCAGATTGGTCTTCTCGGGCGCTTCCTTGCTGCGCGGCACCAGAAGCAGGATGACGGCAAAGGCTGCCAAGCCGACCAGGGTTACGGCCCAGAAGGCGGCGCGCCAGCCGAAGGTCTGGCCGAGCCAAGTGCCGAAGGGCACGCCGAGGATGTTGGCGATAGTCAGGCCGGTGAACATCAGCGCGATCGCCGAGGCTTTCTTGTTGGGCGCGACCAGGCCGGTGGCGACCACCGAGCCGACGCCAAAGAAAGTGCCATGGGCAAAGGCGGTGATGATGCGGGCGCCCATCAGCGTCCAGTAGTCGGGGGCGATCGCACAGGCGAGGTTGCCGAGCGTGAAGATCGCCATAAGGGCCAGAAGGACGGTCTTGCGGGGCCAGTTGCCGGTGGCGATGGTCAAAAGCGGCGCGCCGATGACGACGCCCAACGCGTAGCCCGAAATCAACTGGCCGGCGGCCGAGATCGAGACTCCGAGATCTTTGCTGACATCGATCAGCAGCCCCATGATGACGAATTCGGTGACACCGATGCCGAAGGCGCCGGCAGCGAGGGCGTGGAGAGCAAGAGGCATGGCGGTTTCCAGTTCGAACTCGATGAGCGCGCTGTCCAGACCCGCGCCCCGACCGCAGAGATCGTGTTGCCATGCCTTGTGAACCAGACTTGCCTTGGGCATATTTCCTGTGAAATAGATTCACAAATGGCCAGACCCGATATCAACCGTTCCGGCGAGATCGAAGTGTTCGTCCGCGTCGTCGAGGCGAGCAGCTTCTCGGCTGCGGCTCATTCGCTGCGTATGACACCGTCGGCGGTGAGCAAGCTGATCGCGCGACTGGAGGCAAGGCTCGGCGCGCGGCTGGTCACCCGCTCGACGCGCAAGCTGCAGCTGACGCCGGAAGGGACGGCGTTCTATGACAGCGGGGTGCGCATCCTGGCCGATATGGCAGCGGCCGAGCGCGAGGCGGCCGTGGGTGCCGCGCCGCGCGGACGGCTGCGCGTCAACTCCTATGTGCCCTTCGGGGTGCATCGGCTGATCCCGCTGCTGCCTGATTTCCTCGAACGCTATCCCGAGATTTCGGTCGATCTGGTGCTGACCGACAGCGTCATCGATTTGATGGCTGAGCGTGCCGACGTCGCCATCCGCGCCGGGCCGCTCGGCGAATCGCGGCTGGTGGCGCGCAAGCTCGGGCAAACCCGGATGACGGTCGTTGCCGCACCGTCCTATCTCAAGACACATGGCACACCGCTGATTCCAGCCGATCTCAGCCGGCACAATCGCATGGCTTTCGGCTTTGTCCGGCATGTCGATGGCTGGCAGTTTGTCGACGCAGCTGACAATGCCATCACGGTTCCCATCGTGGGAAACACGCTGGTCGGCGATGGCGAGTCGATGCGGTTGATGGCGGTCGGCGGCGCCGGCATCGCCCGGCTGGCACACTGGCATGTGGCCGATGACATCGCGGCGGGGCGGCTGACGGCGCTGCTGGAGGATTTCAATCCGGGCGACGAGGAGCCTACCCACGCCGTCTATGTCGGCCAGGGCCGGCGTCTGCCGGCACGGGTGCGGGCCTTTCTCGACTTTCTGGTCGAGAGCGTTCGGATGGGAGCATGATCCCGAAAGGGGGAATCCGGTTTTCGGAAAAGATCATGCTCAACAAAAACAGAGCCTGAACGATTTTGGGGAGCCCTTTGGCTCCCCAGCATCCAACCGGCGGCGACTACTTCTTCGGCGTGAACGGCGCCGGGCGGCGACCGGCGGCCTGGCGCTCCAGCATCCAGCCGGGATATTCGGCCGGCAGCGCGCTGACCTCATCAAGTTTGGCGAGATCGTCGGCGTCGAGCTTCACCTCGGCCGCGGCTAGGTTCTGCTCGAGCTGCTCCATGCGGCTGGCGCCGATGATGACGCTCATGACGAAAGGTTTGGCCAGGACATACCCGAGCGCCACCGTGGCGACGCTGACGCCGTGCTTCTGGGCGATCTCGCGCATCACGGCGACAGCCGCCCAGGCGCGGTCCTCATCGACCGGCGGGAAGTTGAAGGCGGCGCGGCGGCCTTCGCCATTGCCGGGCGCGCCGGGGCCGTATTTGCCCGACAGCAGGCCGCCGGCCATTGGCGACCAGACCATCAGGCCGAGCTTTTCCTCGTTGATCAGCGGCACGATCTCGCGCTCGAGGTCGCGGCCGGCGATCGAGTAATAGGACTGGATGGTCTCAAAGCGGGAAAACCCCTTGCGCTCGGCTATGCCGAGGGCCTTAGAGATGCGCCAAGCCGCCCAGTTGGAGACGCCGACATAGCGGACCTTACCGCTGGCAACGAGATCGTCGAGCGCCCGCAGCGTCTCGTCGATGGGGGTCACCGTGTCGGTGCCGTGCAGCTGGTAGAGATCGATATGGTCGAGCTGCAGCCGCTCCAGGCTGCCCTCGACCGAATCCATGATGTGGCCGCGCGAAGAGCCGCGCTCGTTCGGGCCCTGGCCCATGGCGCCATGCACCTTGGTCGCAATGACGACGTCCGAGCGCTTGACGCCAAGATCGTTGAGCGACTGGCCAAGCAGGCGTTCGGACTGGCCGAATGAATAGACGTCGGCCGTGTCGAAGAAATTAACGCCGGCGGCGATGGAACGGGCAACGATGTCGTTGACGCCCTTCTGGTCGAGGCTGGCAATCAGGCCCCATTGGGCATTCTCGCCCGCGGCGCCGAAGGTCATGGTGCCGAGGCAGAGTTCCGAGACGAACATCCCCGTATTTCCAAGTTGATTGTAGCGCATGGTGGCTCCAGCAGATTGGTGATGACGCCAAGCAAATAGGAACGGCGCGTTTCGTTTCCAGTCGTGGCGCAATCGACCTAGTGCAGTTGGCCCATAGAGCCCGTCAACCGTCGCGAGATGATCTTCATGCCGAAAAATCTATCAGAATTCCCCGGGCCGGATGATCGTCTTTGAGCGGCGGTTGACCTCCTCGTCGAAATCGTCGTCCCACGCGGGACCGGAGAGAAGATATTCGGCAAGCGAAGGCTTTGCGCCGATCAGTTGGTCATAGTCATCAGGAGACAATGCGACGGCAGCCGGCTTTCCGCGCAAGGTGATGGTTTGCGCCCCTTCTTCGCGCGCCTGTCGTGCAAGCTTCGAAAGATTGTTTCTCGCGTCCATGAGGTGCCAGTCCAAGAAGAATAGTCCTCGCTAACTCGCCGATGTGCTCGAAACATTAGCTCGAATAGCCGGGGAACGACAGGTGTCTCACGAAGCCGAAGGCTACCGGCTCCCAAAAATCGCTGACCCGACCCGAACGCTGGTGGCGCCGAAGGCTATGGCGGTCTCGAAGTCGCCGGACATGCCCATCGACAGTTTTGCGACCCCGGCCTCTTTGCCGAGCTTTTCCAGCAAGGCGAAATGCGGGCCGGGGTTTTCGTCGGCCGGCGGGATGCACATCAGGCCTTCGATGGCGAGGCCATGGACATCGCGGCAGCGGGCGACGAAGGCGACGGCGTCGCGCGGCTCGATGCCGGCCTTTTGCGGCTCCGAGCCGGTATTGACCTGGACGTAGAGTTTCGGCGTGCGGCCCTGGCGCACGATTTCCTTGGCGAGTTCGGTGGCGATCTTTTCGCGGTCGACGGTCTCGATGACGTCGGCGAGAGCGACGGCTTCCCTCGCCTTGTTCGACTGCAGCGGGCCGATCAGATGCAGTTCGATATTAGGGAATTCCGCTTTCAAGGCCGGCCATTTGCCTTGCGCTTCCTGCACGCGGTTTTCGCCGAAGACGCGCTGGCCAGCCTCGATGACCGGGCGGATGACGTCGGCCTCAAAAGTCTTCGACACCGCAACCAGCGTCACCGAACCGGCGTCGCGGCCGGCCTCGCGCTCGGCGGCAGCGATCCTCGTCTTGACGGCGAAAAACTGTTCGACGGCGCTGGCCATGTCCATATCCTGCCTGTCTTTAATCGTCTTGGCCGGCTCGCCGCAGTTGACGGGTCCGGCAATCCATGGTGAACACCGCGACGACATTTACCTTGGCCACCGGGCCTTGTCCGGCGGTCTGCGCCTGCTTTTAAGTGAAAATCATCCGATGGCAACCGAACGATACAATCCGCGCGCGTCAGAGCCCAAATGGCAGAAGGCCTGGGCCGAAAAGAAGCTGTTCGAAGCGCATAACAACGATCCAAAGCCGAAATACTACGTGCTGGAGATGTTCCCCTATCCCTCGGGGAAGATCCATATCGGCCACACCCGCAACTACACGATGGGCGATGTGGTGGCGCGCTACAAGCGGGCCAAGGGCTTCAACGTGCTGCACCCGATGGGCTGGGACGCTTTCGGCATGCCGGCCGAAAACGCGGCGATGCAGAACAAGGTCCATCCCAAGGAATGGACCTACGCCAACATCGCCGCCATGCGCGAGCAGCTCAAGATGATGGGCCTGTCGCTGGACTGGGCGCGTGAGTTCGCCACCTGCGACGTCGACTATTACCACCGCCAGCAGATGCTGTTCCTCGACTTCGTCGAAAAGGGGCTGGTGACGCGCAAATCCTCCAAGGTCAACTGGGACCCGGAGGACATGACGGTGCTCGCCAACGAGCAGGTCATCGACGGCCGTGGCTGGCGCTCGGGCGCGCTGGTCGAACAGCGCGAGCTGACGCAGTGGTTCTTCAAGATCACCGACTACGCGCAGGACCTGCTGGACTCGCTGAATGGTCTCGGCGAGTGGCCGGAAAAGGTCAAGCTGATGCAGCAGAACTGGATCGGCCGCTCGGAAGGGCTGCTGATCCGCTGGCCGCTGGCCGCTCCGGTTGGCGATGCGAAGGAACTGGAGGTCTACACGACCAGGCCCGACACCATTTTCGGCGCGTCGTTCATGGCGGTTGCCGCCGACCATCCGCTGGCCAGGAAGGCCGCCGAGACCAATCTCGATCTGGCCAAGTTCATCGACGAAATCAGGCATATGGGCACGTCGGTGGCCGCACTGGAGACGGCCGAGAAGAAAGGTTTCGACACCGGCATCCGCGTCGTGCATCCGTTCGACGACTCGTGGACCCTGCCGGTCTACGTCGCGAATTTCGTTTTGATGGAATACGGCACCGGCGCCATATTCGGCTGTCCGTCGGGCGACCAGCGCGACCTCGACTTCGCCAACAGATACGGCCTGCCGGTGATCGCGGTGGTGATGCCGGAAGATGCCGACGCCAAGACCTTCCAGGTCACGGAAGAGGCCTATGTCGATGACGGCGTGATGATCAATTCGCGCTTTCTCGACGGCATGAAGCCGGAGCAGGCGTTCGACGAGGTGGCAAAGCTCCTGGAGCAGAAGACCATAGGCGGGCGGCCAATGGCGGAGCGCAAGGTGAACTTCCGCTTGCGCGACTGGGGCATTTCGCGTCAGCGCTACTGGGGCTGCCCGATCCCGATGATCCATTGCGAGGATTGCGGCGTCGTGCCGGTGCCGAAGGCCGATCTGCCGGTCAAGCTGCCCGACGACATCGAGTTCGACCGTCCCGGCAATCCGCTCGACCGTCACCCGACCTGGCGGCATGTGAAGTGCCCGAAATGCGGCAAGGATGCGCGCCGCGAGACCGACACGATGGACACGTTCGTCGATTCGTCCTGGTATTTCGCGCGCTTCACCGCGCCCTGGGCCAATGAGCCGACGGAGCCCAAGGCTGCCGATGACTGGCTGGCCGTCGACCAGTATATTGGCGGCATCGAGCACGCGATCCTCCATCTGCTCTATTCGCGCTTCTTCACCCGCGCCATGCGCGCGACCGGGCATCTCGACCTGGCCGAGCCATTCAAGGGCCTGTTCACGCAAGGCATGGTGGTGCATGAGACCTACCGCGTCGGCGGTGCGTCGAACAATGGCCGCTGGCTGTCGCCGGCTGAGGTCAGGATCGAGGATGTCGGCGGCAAGCGCCGCGCCATCGAGATCGCCACCGGCGAAGAGGCGGCGATCGGCTCACTCGAAAAGATGTCGAAGTCGAAGAAGAATACTGTAAGCCCGGAAGACATCACCGACGGCTACGGCGCCGACACCGCACGCTGGTTCATGCTGTCGGATTCGCCGCCCGAGCGCGACGTCGAGTGGACGGACGATGGCGCCGCCGGCGCACATCGCTTCATCCAGCGTGTCTGGCGCCTGGTGTCCATTGCCGCCGAGACGCTTGACGGCGCCAAGCCGCAGGCGGCGCCGGAGGGCGAGGCGGGCGCCGTTTCCAAGGCCGCGCACAAGATCCTGAAGGCTATCGGCGAGGATATCGAGAAGCTCGGCTTCAACCGGGCCATCGCCCGCATCTACGAACTTGCCAATGCCTTGAACACGCCGCTCAACGACGTTGCCGAGGGCAAGGCCGATGCGGCGCTGAAAGGCGCCTGCCGCGAGGCGGTGGAGATCCTGGTGCATGTGGTCGCGCCGGTCATGCCGCATCTGGCCGAAGAGTGCTGGCACACGCTGGGCGGCACTGATCTGGTCGCCGAACGGCCTTGGCCGGTCTACGATCCGGCGCTGGTCGTCGACAACGAGGTTGTGCTGCCGGTCCAGGTCAACGGCAAGATGCGCGGCTATTTGACAATTGCCCGCGACGCGGACCAAGGTGCGATCGAAAAAGCGGTTCTGGCTCTCGACTTCGTGCAGAAAGCGCTGGAAGGTAAGGCGCCCCGCAAGGTGATCATCGTGCCGCAGAGGATCGTCAATGTCGTTGTTTGACTTCAGAAGGATGGGGCCTGATCTGGAAAAGACGGCGCGCTTGCTGCGCCGCGCAGCGCTGTACGGCATGGTCGCTTCGATGGCGCTGGTTTCGGCCTGTACGGTCAGGCCGCTCTATTCCAGCGCGCCGCTGAGCGCCGGCTCCACGGTCAGCGCTTCGGCGGAACTGGCGTCGGTCGCGGTCAAGCCGGTCAAGACACGCTACGCCCAGCAGGTCCGCAACAATCTGATCTTTGCCTTTGGCCAAGGCGCCGGCGAGCCGCCGGCGCCGGTCTACATGCTCGATCTCGGCGTCACCGAACTGGTCGAATCGGCCGCGGTGGTGCAGATCCAGACCGACGAAGACGAGCCGACGGCAGGCACGGTGACGCTGACGGCGAACTATGTGCTGACCGATGCCAGGACCGGCGTGGTGATCGCAACCGGCAAACGGTCGATCCCATCATCCTTCGACAAGCCGACGCAGGAGTTCGCCTCCTACCGGGCACAGCTCGACGCCGAGAACCGCGCCGCGCGTGAGCTGGCTGAAATGGTGAGCCTGTCGGTCGCCCAGGACTTGGTCAGGCACGGCAAGAAGGCCTGAGCATTCCCTGGCGCTGCCAACTAGACTTTTAGCAGTCCGCAACATAAAGGCCGGTTTCCCGGCCTTTTTGTTTGTATCGAACCGATCTCAGCCGATCTTCTGGCCGGTCTTGGCCCAGTCGGCAGCGAACTGATCCAGGCCCTTGTCGGTCAACGGGTGCTTGACCAGCGCCTTCAGCGTCGCGGCCGGCGCGGTAACGACATCGGCGCCGATCAGGGCTGCCTGCTTGACGTGGTTCACGGTGCGAACCGAAGCAACGAGGATCTCGGTGTCGAAATCGTAATTGTCGTAGATCTGACGGATCTCCTGGATCAGCTCCATGCCGTCCGCGCCGGTGTCGTCGACGCGGCCGACGAAGGGCGAGATGAACGAGGCGCCGGCCTTTGCCGCCAGCAGCGCCTGGTTGGCCGAGAAGCACAGCGTTACATTGACCATGCGGTTCATCTCGGTGCGGATCGTCTTGCAGGCGCGCAGGCCGTCGAGCGTCAGCGGCACCTTGATGCAGACATTGTCGGCGATCTTGGCCAGGATGTTGGCCTCGGCCATCATGTCCTTGTATTCGATCGCAACGACCTCGGCCGAAACCGGGCCCTTGACGATGTCGCAGATCTGCTTGGTGACCTCGGCGATCTTGCCGCCGGATTTCAGGATCAGCGAGGGATTGGTGGTCACGCCGTCGAGCAGCCCCAGGTCGTTCAGTTCCTTGATGTCCTTGATGTCAGCGGTGTCGACAAAAAATTTCATGGGGGTCTCCTGAAAGATTTCCATGTGCATGCCATGCACATTCCGGGTTGCCCTTTGATCTAGACCAAAGTCGGGGCAAGGTCACGCCCGATGATCGAAGATTCGCCCTTTGTCGCAGCCGCGCCGGTGCTGGTGCCGATGCCGGCCGAACGGCCCTACACCTACGCTGTGCCTGCCGGCGTGCGCGTGGTGCCGGGCTCGATCGTGCGCGTGCCGCTCGGTCCGCGCCAGGTTGCCGGCATTGTCTGGGATGGTGCGGTCGAGAATATCGACGCCAAAAAGCTGCGCCCGATCGAACAGGTCTTCGACTGCCCGCCGATCGACCGCGGCATGCGCCGCTTCGTCGACTGGGTGGCGCAGTACACGCTGTCGCCGCCCGGCATGGTGGCGCGCATGCTGTTGCGCGCGCCGGAGGCGTTCGATCCCGAACCATGGATCGAGGGCCTGCAGCGGACCCTCGTCATGCCCGACCGGATGACGGATGCCAGGACGCGCGTGCTGGAGACGGCGGAAGGGGGGCTTGCCTGGACGCGATCCGGCCTGGCGCACGCGGCGGGCGTGTCGTCGACGGTGGTCGAGGGACTCAAGGCGCAAGGCGTGTTCGAGACGGTGATGATCCCGCCTCGACCGGTGGTCGCCGCGCCCGATCCCTCCTACGCCATGCCGGAGCTGATGCCGGACCAGGCAGACGCGGCCGCCATGCTGCGCGCCAATGTCGCGGCCGCTGCTTTCAACGTCACGCTGCTCGACGGCGTCACCGGCTCGGGCAAGACGGAAGTTTATTTCGAGGCGGTGGCGGCAGCCCTCGACCAGGGCAGGCAGGTGTTGATCCTGCTGCCGGAGATCGCGCTGACGCATGCCTTCCTCGAACGCTTCCAGCAGCGTTTCGGCGCCAAGCCGGCGGAATGGCATTCCGACCTGCCGCCCCGAATGCGCGAAAAGGTCTGGCGACAGGTGGCGGAAGGCGGCGTGCGCGTCGTTGCCGGGGCGCGTTCGGCGCTGTTCCTGCCGTTCCGCGAGCTCGGGCTGATCGTCGTCGACGAGGAGCACGACCCCGCCTACAAGCAGGAGGATCGCGTCTTCTACAATGCGCGCGACATGGCGGTGGTGCGCGGCCATATCAGCGGCTTCCCGGTGGTGCTGGCGTCGGCGACGCCATCGGTCGAAAGCCGGGTCAATGCGCAGCAGGGCCGCTACAGCAGGGCGGTGCTGTCGGCGCGCTTTGCCGAAGCCGCGCTTCCCGATCTCAAGACGATCGACATGCGGCGCGCGCCGCCGGCCCGCGGCGGCTTTCTGTCGCCGCTGCTGATCGACCAGATGCAACGTACGCTGGAGAAGAAGGAGCAGTCGCTGCTGTTCCTCAACCGGCGCGGCTATGCGCCGCTGACGCTGTGCCGTGTCTGCGGCCACCGCTTCGGCTGCCCGGTTTGTTCGGCCTGGCTGGTCGAGCACCGCTTTCGCGGCCAACTCGTCTGCCATCATTGCGGGCACAATGAGAAGCGGCCGGAGGCTTGCCCGGAATGCGGCACGCTCGACCATCTGGTCGCCTGCGGGCCTGGCGTCGAGCGGATAGCTGAAGAAGTCGTGGCGCATTTCCCCGACGCGCGCACGATCGTCCTGTCATCCGATTTGATGGGTGGAGTGCGCCGGCTGCGGCTGGAGCTCGAGGCCATTGCCAATGGCGAGGCCGACATCGTCATCGGCACGCAGCTGGTCGCCAAGGGCCATAACTTTCCCAACATGACGCTGGTCGGTGTCGTCGATGCCGATCTCGGCCTCGCCAATGGCGATCCCCGCGCCGCTGAGCGCACCTTCCAGTTGCTCAGCCAGGTGACCGGCCGCGCCGGCCGCACCGGCAAGAAGAGCCTCGGCCTGCTGCAGACTTTCCAGCCGGACCATCCGGTGATGCGGGCGATCGTCTCGGGCGATGCCGAGGCCTTTTACGAACGCGAGATCACTGAGCGCGAACGGGCAGCCCTGCCGCCCTTCGGCAGGCTTGCCGGCGTCATCGTCAGTGCGGTGACGCGGGCCGAGGCCGAAGGCCACGCGCGCGGCCTGCGCCGTGCAGCACCCCAGGCCAGCGACCTGTTCGTGCTCGGTCCGGCCGAGGCGCCGCTGTCGCTGCTCGGTGGGCGCCATCGTTTCCGTTTGCTGATCCAGGGTGAAAAGCGCGCCGACATCCAAGGCTTCATCCGCACCATGCTGGCCGAAGGGCCGAAGCAGCGCGGCTCGGTCCGCGTGCAGGTCGACATCGATCCGCAGAGCTTCTTGTAAGCACAAAGGCTGACGCCGCCGCCGGCCGCCCGTAAGCCGTTTGTCAAGAAAACTCAGCATCTTAGTGCCGGCTAAAATGCGCGCCGTTCATGTACCCGGCTCTCATCGGTTCGCTGACTAATCCTGATTTGAAAAGCCACAAAATAAATGTTGACTCGTTTTATCATGAATTATAACTGGGCCTTTCCGCTCTGGCGCTGGGGACCAGGGCATGGATGGGGACAGCATGCGCAGATTTTTCAGTACGCTTCTTTGGTCATCGGCTTTGGGTTCGTCGATTATGGCAGGCGCGGCATTTGCCCAGGAAGCCGCTCCGACGGACCAGCAGGGAGCCACCGTGCTCGATCAGATCCTGGTCACCGGCCGCAATGAAAGGTCCATTTCCAGCGTTGCCCAGTCCGTTCAGGTCGTGGAACGGCAACAGGTCGAGGAAGCCGCGCAGGAAAACATCGACGCCGCGACCCTGATCAGCCGCATCGTCCCCGGCTACGCGCCACGCAACCAGACCATTTCGGGCGCCTCGGAAACCTTCCGCGGCCGCAGCGTGCTGATCATGGTCGACGGTGTGCCACGCAACACGCCGCTGCGGGACGTGTCACGCATCCTGTCGATGATCGACCTGAATTCGGTCGAGCGCATCGAAGTCATCAACGGCGCTTCCAGCCTTTATGGCGCCGGCGCCACCGGCGGCACGATCAACTTCATCACCAAACGCGGCGACAGCGACAAGCCGAAGGTGACGGTGCGCACCGGCGTCACCGCCTTCACCGAAAACCCCGGCAAGTCGGCCGGGCCAAGCACCAGTGTCTCGGTCGAGGGCAAGAAAGGCGATTTCGACTATTTCTTCTCGGCGTCCGGTGATCTGTCGCGCCGCACCTATGACGGCCACGGCAACGAGGTTGCTTCGGACGCCATGCTTGGGCAAGGCGGCGGCGACCGCACCGGCACGGGCAATCTCTTCGGCGTGGCCGGCTACCAGTTCGATTCCAGGCGCTTCGAGGCCAGCGTCGACTGGACCTATGCCAACCAGAAGCCGGACTGGTTCACCGATTACACGACCAATCCCGTCTCCCCGGATTTCGGCGATCCCTATGAAGGCAAGCCGCTGAAGGAAGATTCGAAATATCTGACCGCCAAATACACCGACAGCGACTTCGCGCTCGGAAACCTCGAGGTCAAGGCGTTCTACAACGACATCTTCAAGCAGTCGCCCTTTACCAAATTCTCGGCCGTCAACAGCCAGGTGTATTTACCGACGAACCCGACGCGGCCGGTGATCCTGCCGCCGGGTACGGACCCGACCGCCGACTTCAACCAGACGGCGCTGCAATCGCGGCGCAGCGGCGTCAACCTGACCGTCAACACGCCGATGGACTTTATCACTCAGGGCAGCACGCTGACCTGGGGCGCCGACTACGTCTTCGATGCCACCGATCAGCAGCTGACCAACGGTCAGGACGCCATCTCGCCCACGACCCAGAACTCGGTCGCCTTGTTTGCGCAGGGCGAAATTCCGGTGACGGATCGCTTTCGCATCAGCGGCGGCGCGCGCTACGACCAGTTTTATCTCAACGTTGAAGACTTCACCCGGCCTGCCGCTGCCGTTCTGCTAGGCCGGAACATTATCGGCCTGCCGGCGATCCAGGTGACCGGCGGCTCGTTCGACTACGACGCCGTCACCTTCAACGCCGGCGCCGTCTACGATCTGACCGAAAGGATGCAGCTTTTCGGCAATTTCTCGCAAGGCTACAGCCTGACCGACATTGGCGGCTTCACCCGCCGGGCCGGGTTGAACTCCAACGCCGAAACCTGCGACGCCTATGGCACCGCCATCCGGCCGCTGCTGCCGTGCACCAACGCGCCGGATTACGCGATCAGCTATGCCGATATCGCGCCTGAACCCCAGCTGGTGAACACCTGGGAAGCCGGTCTGCGCGGCGATTGGGGCGACTATCGCGGCGGCGTCAGCACCTATCTGTCGACCTCGGACAACGGCGTCAGCTACGACATCGTCAACAACCGGGTATCGCAGCAGAAGGAACGTATCTGGGGCGTCGAAGCCAATCTCGAGGCAGACCTCAGCGGCATGTTCACGCTGGGCGGATCGGTCGGCTATGTCGAAGGCAAATACGACGCGGATCGCGACGGCCACATCGAAGCGAACGAGTATCTGCCGAACAACCGTGTCCCCTCGACCTACAAGGGCCTGGTCTATCTCACCACCCGTTTCGAGAACGAGCTGACCCTGCGCAGCGAGTTGGAGCTGTTTTCCGGACGCGACCGCATCGCCACCCAGGAACTGGACGGTGCAGCACTGGTCAATCTCGCCGTCTCGAAGACGTTCGGCAATGAAAGCGTGCTGAACCTTGCCGTGCGCAATGTGTTCGACACCTACTACATCAACCCTTCCGCATCGGCGACCCGCGGCGCCGACGTTCCGGGTCTGGGACGTTCGGTTGCGTTGTCCTACCAGATCACATTCTGAGGGGCGGCGGTGGCGGTGTCTCTCCAACGAAACGGTGCATTGGTCTCGCTGCTGGCAGAAGCGCCAGCCGATCCGGCGGATGGCGCGCGCTATATCGAGGCGCTCGGCCGCCTTTCGCAGGAACGGGAGCCGTTCGTGCTCCTGGTCGATATCCGCATCGAGATCGCGCTGAGCGACGCCCAGCGCAAGGCGCAAAACCTCTGGTACAAGGCGGAACGCGAGCAGCTCGAAAAAGCCTGCCGCGCCTGTGCGCTGGTGCGCCCCGCCGCCGACGAGAACATGCAGCGCGTCTGGCAAAGCCTGTTCGGCTTTCCAGTGCTCGTCACCCGCAGCCGGGCGGAGGCCGGCGCCTTCCTGAACGGTTACGCACCGAAGGACTATGTCAAATGAGCGCCGACGCAGACCGGCCGGCGCCCGCCGGGCTTTCGCGCCTGCGGCTTTTCGTCGTTCTCGCCTGCCTTTATCTGGCGCAGGCCATCCCGAGCTATCTGTTTGCCGCGGCGATCCCGCCGATCCTGCGCGAGCAAGGCGTGTCGCGCACCGCCATCGGCATGATGGCGCTGCTGATGCTGCCGCTGGTGCTGAAATTCCTATGGGCGCCGCTGGTCGACCGCTTTCGGCCAATGGCCCGCGCCCATCGCGCCGGCTGGGTCATCATCACCCAGATCGGCGTCATCGCCGGCATCGCCGCCATGCTTTGGATCGAGCCGACCGATGTCGCCGGTATCTTTGCCGTCGGCCTTGTCGTGAGCCTGTTGATGTCGACCCAGGACATCGCCACCGACGGCTACGCGGCCAAATATCTCGACCCGAAGGACAGGCCGATCGGCAATGCGATCCAGGGCGGCGCCGTCGCGCTCGGCGTCGTTCTCGGCGGCACGCTCGGCCTGTTGGCTTATCATCATGCCGGCTGGCAAACCATGGTGGCCATGGTGGCCGCGCTGTCCATCATCCCGCTGGTCGCCGCCTTCGCCATGCGCGAGACCGATCCCGTCGCCAGCGCGCTGCAGGCGGCCATCGACCGCCCCTCGATCATGCGTTTCCTGCGCCGGCCCGAGGCACGCCAGATCCTGTGGATCGCGCTCATCTACCGCGCCAGCGAGGGGCTGGTGAAGTCGATGGAAGGCTCCTATCTCGTCGATGCCGGCGTGCCGCTCGACATCATCGGTTATCTCTCGGGGGGTGCTGCGCTCACCGTCGGGCTTGGCGGCTCGGCGTTGGCGGCGTGGCTGCTGCACAAGCGCGGCGCCGCCTCGGTGCTGGGCCTGCTCGGCGCGCTGCGCACCATCTGCTTCCTGATCTTCGCGCTGCATGCTTTCGGCACTATTGCCGGCTTTTGGCCGATCTTCGGCGCCTCGTTCCTGCAGACGCTGGTGCGCTACATGGAGATCGTGGCGCTCTACAGCCTGTTCATGTCCGTCACGTCGTCGGACCAACCCGGCACCGATTTCACCATCCTGTCCTGCGCCCAGCTTATCGTCTATCTCGTCGGCTCCATGCTGGCCGGCCGCCTCGCCGACATGCTCGGCTACTCCGCGCTGTTCACCCTGGCGACAGTGCTGTCGGGCATCGCCGTGGTGGCGACCTATCGCATGCTGAATGCCCATTTCGCCGATGCCGCAAAAGCCCAGCCGGGTACTCCGATGCGGCCGCTGCCGGAGGTCGCCGAATGAGCGCGGTTTGGCTAGTGCTTGCGAACCATGGCAGCGAGACAGGCAGCGGCCAGCGCCAGCGCCGCGCAGCCGGCCAGCGGCGCAAAGGGCCAGAGCGTGAAGGCGAAGCCGCCGGCCAATGCGCCGATGCTCTGGCCGAGCACATGGGTGCTGGTGAGCCAGCCGGCCGCCGCGCCCTGCTCGCCGGGCTCCAGGCGCTTCATCAGCCAGGCGGTGTAGCCGGGTGTCGCCAGGGCAATGCCGGCCGCCGCCACCACCAGAGACGCTGCCGAGGCAACATGGCTGGCCGTGACGGCCAGCGCCGTCATGCCGACGCAAACCATGAGACAGCCGACGACGACGCTGTTGCGCTCCGCCAGCCGCAGGCGCGCCATGAGCAGTCCCTGGACCAGAACCATGACGATGGCGACCAGCATCAGGGCCAGGCCGGTCACCGTCGTGGCCTGCGTCGCACCAAGGCCAAAACGCTGCTGGGCCATCGGGCCGAGCATCATCTGCACCTGTCCGAAGCCGAGCGTCAGGCACAAGCCCATCGCCAGGCAAGGCAGAGCGCGGCGATCGAAGGGCGATATTCCACGGCCGACGTCGGCTGCCTTGCCGTCGCTCCGTCCGCCGGCTTCCCCTTTGCCCGGCGCGAGCCACAGCAACAGCGGGCTGAACAGGAACAGGATGGGCGGCAGCAGCGGCGACAACACGGCGGCCGTCGCCGGCAGCGCACCGGCCAGCCGCCCCATGCTGACGCCGGCGCCAAGCAGTCCCAGCGCGGCCTGTCGCCTGTCATCGGCAACCGAGCGGCTGGCCCAGACCTGCGCCGTCGGCATGACGCCCGATGCGGCGAAACCGTAAACGGTTCGCGAAAGCACCAACAAAGCGATGCCGAGCGCGGCTCCCATGCCGGCTATCAGCAGAATGGCGAACACCGCCTGGCCGGCCAGCATGGCGAGGCCGAGCAAGCGCAGCAGCCTGGCATGGCCAAGCCGCTCGCCCATGCGGCCCCACAGCGGCGAGCCGACCAGAAAGGCCGCCGCGCCGACAGCAGTTGCCGCGCCGATGGCAAACGTGTCGAGCCTCAGCCGCTCCATCACCAGGGGAACGAGCGATACGAAGGCCGACTGGCCGAAGCCGATTGCCGAGACCGCGATTGCCAGGCGGCGAAGAAGCGAAGATCGATTTTTCATACTGGTCGTCATAACGCGAAGCTTATTTCCTGGTTAGAATAAATAATCAACAAAAATGTTATAATAACCACAGCGTATAAGATATAATACTACAGTATTGTTTGGATTTATGAGGATGCACATGGAACAAGTAAAACCAGAATCTTCCTCTGCATTAAGCCCGTTCCTCAACGCGTTGCTGCGGGAATGGGATGGCTGGGAATTCGTCGACGCCAGCCAAACCGGGCTGTTTCGGCCGCAGGCGGCCGTGCTGCGTCTGAATTTCCCTGCCTCGCGCGCGGCGGTGCTCGTCGAGGCGCGGCATCGCTCGAAGGTTGGTTACCACGATTTAGCGATGCCGCTCTGGCGCCTCGATATTAGTAACGAGGGGGCTGATGGCGAAGCGACCGAGATCGACCTTTTCAGCCTTCTGGCGCTGATCCTGGCGGATCCCGACATTGCCGGCCGGGCGACAGCGAAAAGCCGACTGACCTTCCTGCGCCGCAGCCTGGCCAGCATCGCCGCAATCGCTGACGCGACTGCGGCGCGTGGATCGTCGCGGCCCTTCTCCGAAGGCGATCCTGATTTCATCGATGCCGAAAGCGCCCTGCGCTTCGGCCATGCCGTGCATCCGGCGCCGATGAGTCGCGAAGAGTTCACGCACACGGATTCCGCGCGCTTCGGGCATGAATACTGCAATGCGTTCAAACTGCGCTGGTGGGCCGTCGACCCGACCATCCTCACTGGAGGCAGCGTCGAGCCGCTAGATGTCACCGAGATGGTCCGCGGGCTTGCCGCCAGCGATCCGCAGCTGCTTGCTCGGGCTGGCAAGCAACAGGGCAAGGTTCTCGTTCCGATGCATCCGTGGCAGGCAGTACGGCTCATGCTGGAAGACCGCGTCGAGCGCCTGTTTCGCGCCGGTCGTATCGTCGATGTTGGGCTCGGCGGACCAGCGTGGCGGGCCACGACCTCGCTGCGCACGGTTCATTCGTCTGAAGCCGAGTGGATGCTGAAATTCTCGCTCAGCCTGCGCCTGACCAATTCCAGGCGCATCGTCGAGGAGCATGAGTGCCGGCGCGGCCTTTCGGTGCACCGGCTGGTCAAGGGCAAGCTCGGCTATGCCTTGCAGCGGCGCTGCCCGACCATGACGGTGCTGGGTGAGCCCGCCTGGTTCGGCCTGCGTGACGAAGACGGCCGGCTGATGACGGATACCATCGTCTCGTTTCGCGAAAATCCGTTTCGCGGCACGGGCAATCCGCCGGCTGCCGTTCTCGGCGCGCTTTGCGAGCGCCATCCCGGCCGTACCGAAAGCCATCTGTCCGACCTGGTCCACCGTATCGCCCGCGACGAGAAGCGACCTGTCAAGGAAACGGCGCGTTTGTGGTTCGAGCGTTTCCTTCATGCCGCCATCGAACCGTTTATCGTTGCCTTCTCGGAATTCGGCCTGCTGTTCGGCGCCCATCAGCAGAACCTCGTCGTCGGCCTCGCCGGCGGCTGGCCGAATGCGCTCTATTTTCGCGACTGCCAGGGCACCGGTTATGTCGAGGAATTCCTGCCCAGGCTGCGCGAATTCGTGCCCGAGGCTGGTCAGGCGGGCGATCATGTCTTCCCAGCGGAAGCGGCCGCGAAGCTGTTCGGCTACTATCTGGTCGTCAATGGCGCTTTCGCCGCCGTCGCAGCCCTTGCGGCCGCTGGCCTCACCAACGAAGACGATCTGCTGGCGATATTCCGCCGCTCGCTCGAGCGGCTGGCCGCCACGCCGATGGCTGACCGGTCCTGCGTCGACTATTTGCTCAACGCGCCGACGCTCGCCGCCAAGGGCAATTTCCTGATCGCGCTGCGCGACATCAATGAGAACACCGAAGTGACCGACCCGCTGGCAGGTTACGTCGAGCTTCCGAACCCCCTGCATGTGAGAGAATACGCATGAACATCGAGGCTGCGAAAAACTGGTCACCCGCCACCGTCGCCGGCAACGAAGGATGGCAGCATCTGGCCTCGGCCGCGGAGCCGCTCGCCATTTGTGCCGGCGATGGCCATGTCAGCCTGGTCAACGCTGAGGGAACAGCGGTGGGACAGGCCCGCATCTCCATCGCGGATGGCCGCCTGCTCATCGACGATGTCGCGTTCATTGGCGGCCGCCTCGACCAACCGCAAATCCTGGCAGGTCTCGTCGACGCCGCGCTGCGCCTGCATCCTTCCTTCGACTGCGCCTTCCTGCCGGCGGCCAAGACGCTGTGGCCGGTTTCGGCGCTGGCCACCGAGACGGCCGCAGGCGAACCGGAGCGCGCCGTCATTCATCGCTCGGTCCTGCGCCAGCTGCCGCTGCTGTGGCGCAGCCAGGCCTCGCATGTCACCTATCCGGCATTGACGACCGCTATCGGCCCGGAAGACCGGCTGCCGCCATTGCGCCAACCGCGCCCCTGCGGCCCGATGTACGAACGCTGGATTCCGGAAATCGGCCTCACCGTGTCGCTGCGGCCGATCGACCGCCGGACCGATCTCGACCTCTTCCATCGCTGGATGAACGATGGCCGCGTCGCCTTCTTCTGGGAACTTGCCCAGAGCCATGAGGATCTCGACAAATATCTCGCCGAGCAGGAAAGCGATCCGCATATTTTCGGCGTCATCGCCAGCTTCGACGGCGAGCCGACCGGCTATTTCGAGTTCTACTGGGCCAAGGAGGACCGGCTCGGGCCCTATTATGAGCCGCACGACTGGGACCGCGGCTGGCATGGGCTGATCGGCAATATGCGCCATCTCGGCCGGCCGAAGACGCTGTCACTGTTCCGCTCCGTCACCCACTATCTGTTCCTCGACGAGCCGCGCACGCAGCGCGTCGTCGGCGAGCCACGCGCCGCGCACCAGAAGATGCTGAGCTATTGCGCCGGCGCCGCCTACGACAAAGTCAAGGAGTTCGACTTCCCGCACAAGCGCGCGGCGCTGGTCTGCTGCGAACGCGAGCGCTTCTTCCGCGAGGTGCCGCTGTGACGGTGCAGCAACCGATTGCCAAAGCGGGGGAGGCGACACGCTGGGCCGCGATCAACCGCGACGCCGTCGCCAAGGCCATTTCCGAACTGACCTTCGAGGAGTGCCTGTCGCCGCGCGAGCTTTCGCCCGGCCGATGGGAGCTGACGCCCGGCCCCGGCGTGACCTATCGCTTTGCCGCGACGCGGCGCCTGTGGGGCCAGATCGCCGTCCGTCCGGAGACGCTGACTCGCGACGCCGGCATCGAGCTGCCGGTCGACGATGCGGTCGCCTTCTTCGCCGACGCGCGCGAGACGCTCGGCATGTCGCCGGCAACATTCTGCACCTATGCGAAGGAGCTTTACAACACGCTGATGGCCGACATGCGGATCGCCAAGGCACGCGGCAATCGACCGGCCGCCGATCTAGCCGCGCTGCCGGATACCGAGTTGCAGGCATTGCTCGACGGCCATCCGAAGGCCCCTGCCAACAAGGGACGGCTTGGCTGGGGACGGGACGACTTCGAGCGCTACGCGCCAGAATCGGCCACCGCATTCCAGCTCTTCTGGCTTGCCGCCGCCAGCGATCGCTGCCTGCTGGCGCTTGACTGCGGGCTCGACGAAGAGGCGCTGCTGCAGGCCGCACTCGGCGACTACGAGCGCGCAAGGCTCGAAGCGGCTTTCAGCGCCGCCGGGATCTCGCGATCGACGCATAGGCTGCTGCCGGTCCACCCCTGGCAGTGGCAGGCGATGATCGCCTCGCAATATGGTAGCGAGATCGCCGCCGGCCGGCTGGTGCCGCTTGGCCAGTTCGGCGATCCGTTCCTGCCCTTGCAGTCGCTGCGCACGCTTGCCAATGTGGCACGGCCCGAGGCGCTGCACGTCAAGCTGCCGCTGACCGTCCTCAACACCTCAGCGTGGCGCGGCGTGCCGGGCAAATACATGGCGATCGGCGCCGATCTGTCGCGCTGGCTGGCCACGGTGGCGGCCGCGGACCCGGTGCTCAAGGACGTCAAGGTGCTGAGGGAAGTCGCCGGCGCCTTCTATCCGCACCCGCACTACACCGGCGTTGAAGGCGCGCCCTACCAGTTTTGCGAGATGCTGGGCGCCATCTGGCGCGAAAGCCCCGAAAAGGATCTGACAGCGGGCCAGCGCCCGATGATGATGGGCGCCCTGCCGCAGCGCGACGCCCATGGCAGGCCGATCGCCAGCGCCCTGATGGAGCAATCCGGCCTTGGTCCGGAGGCATGGCTCGATCGCCTGTTCTCCACGGCCTTCGTGCCGCTCTACCACTTCATGTGCCGTTACGGCGTCGGGTTCGTCGCCCATGGCCAGAACGTCACCATCATCCTCGACGGAGCGACGCCTCTCGGCGTGGCGGTCAAGGATTTTCAGGGCGACCTCGACCTCGTCGACCAGCCGTTTCCCGAACTGGCCGGCCTCGACCCCAAAATCCTGTCGACGCTGAAGCGCCGGCCGCCGGCACATCTTCTCCAGCATCTGCAAACGGGACACATCGTCAGCGTTCTGCGCTTCCTATCCGAGGCGCTGGCCGCCTATGACCGCTTCGACGAGAGGACTTTCTACGCCATCCTGGCCGGCGCCATCCGGCGCTACCAGGCGCGGAACCCGGATCTGTCGGAACGGTTCGCGCTCTTCGATCTGTTTGCTCCGAAGATCCCACGCATCGCCATCAACAAGGTGCGCTTCGCCATCGGCTACGGCGACAGCGGCGAACGCCCTCTGCCCGACCTTGGCACACCGCTCGACAATCCGCTTAACCCCGAGTCAGCCCGGCGATCTCCCATCAGCCCAGCCAGCTCCATAAGGAGTTCGCCATGACCCATACGCTTGACCTCGCAGGCATCGGCATCGGGCCGTTCAATCTCAGCCTCGCCGCCCATCTCGATGCGGTGGACGGCGTCGAAGCGCGCTTCTTCGATCGGGCGACGCGGCTCGAATGGCACCCGGGCATGATGCTGCCGGGCGTCGAACTGCAGACATCCTTCCTCAAGGATCTCGTCACCGCGACGCATCCGACCAGCCCATGGTCGTTCATGTCCTATCTGGGCGCGCAGAAGCGGTTCTATGAATTCCTCAACGCGGATTTCTCAGCCATCCCGCGGCCGGAATTCGCCCGCTATCTCGGATGGGTCGGCGAGAACTTGTCTTCGCTGCGCTTCGCCAGCGCCGTCGACCGGATCGACTTCGACGGAACGAATTTCAGGCTGCGTATCGGCCGCGAGCAGGTGAACGCGCGCAATCTCGCCATTGCCGTCGGGCTGGTGCCCAACATCCCCGCCTGGGCGCGGGCGGCGGCCTCCGATCAATGCTTCCACAACGCCCAGGCCGCCAACCGCCTCGATCGCCTGAGCGGACAGCGTGTCGCCGTGATCGGCGGTGGCCAGAGCGGCGCCGAAGTGCTTCTGCATCTGGTCTCCTCCGACCGCTTCGCCGGCCGCGAAATCGAGTGGATCTCGATGCGGCCGAATTTCCTGCCACTGGACGACTCGCCTTTCACCGACGAACTCTTCACGCCGGGCTATGTCGAAAACTTCCATCGGTTGCCGCAAGGGCGGCGCGAGACGATCCTGGAACAGCAACTGCTTGCCGGTGACGGCGCATCGACGAGCACGCTGAAGGCGATCTATCGCCAGCTTTACACGCTGCGGCACCTCTCGGAGGAAACGACGGCGGTCAACATGACGCCGCACCGCGAAGTGCTGAACGTGACCCGGGAAGGCAGCGAATACCGGCTGATCATGCGCAACGGCTTCGACGGCGCCATCGAGACGCGCACCGTCGAAGCGGTGGTTCTGGCCACCGGCTATGCCTTTGCCATTCCTGATTGCATGGCGCCGCTCATGAACAGGATCGCGCTGGACGAGCGCGGTCATTACAGGCTCAACGCCAGCTTCGAGGTCGAATGGGACGGGCCCGACGACCGCCGGATCTACGCACTCAATGCCGGCCGGCTCAGCCATGGCATAGCCGAGCCGCAGCTCAGCCTGATGGCTTGGCGCAGCGCCAAGATCGTCAATTCGCTGCTCGGGCGGGCACAGTTCGATCTCGATCTGCCCGATCCGCCGGTTGCCTGGAGTTCAAGGCACACGACACAAAGCCTGCATCATCTCGGCGCCAATGCGAGGATGACCGAATCGGGCGCGCGGTGATGTTTGTGGAGGCGGGCCGAAGAGCGTGGTACGGCGCGCGTTAAGATTGACATCGACCCGTAAAGCTTTTCTGTGAGAGAGATCGTTCGGTCCTGCTGGAGGCTCAGCGCATGAAAACCCTTGGCCTTATCGGCGGCATGAGCTGGGAATCGACGGCGATCTATTACCGCCTGCTCAACGAGATCGTGCGCGAGCGGCTGAGCGGGCTGCATTCGGCAAAGCTGTTGCTCTATTCCTTCGACTTCGCCGAAATCGCCGACCGGCAGCATCATGGCGACTGGGACAGTGCGGGCGTGCTGCTGGCGGATGCGGCGCGCAAGCTGGAGGCGGGCGGCGCAGAGGGGCTTTTGATCTGCACCAACACCATGCACAAGCTCGCCGACCGGGTGAAGGCGGCGGTGTCGATCCCGCTTATCCACATTGCCGACGCCACGGCAGTCGCGGTCAAGGGCGCCGGCGTCAAGCGGCCGGCGCTGCTGGCGACCCGCTTCACTATGGAGCAGGATTTCTACAAGGGCCGGCTGACGGAGAAATACGGGCTGCAGCCCGTGGTGCCGAACCAGGCCGGGCGCGACATGGTGCACCAGGTAATCTACGACGAGCTCTGCCGGGGCATCGTCAGCGCGGCATCGAAGGCGGCCTATATCGACGAGGTCGCCCGTCTGCGGCGCGATGAGAAGATCGATGGCGTCATCATGGGCTGCACCGAGATCACCATGTTGATTGGCGAGCGCGATTTCGACATTCCGGTGTTCGACACCACGCGCATCCATGCCGAGGCGGCGGTCGCATTCATGCTGCCCTGAAGGGCCAAAACAGGGATCAGGGCTGGGCGGCCACGGCGACATTGCCGCTGCCGACAACTTTCAGCTTCCATCGATCTGCTTCCGTGCCGGCCAGATTGAGGTGCCTGGTCAGGAAATAAGGGCGATCGGTGTCGGGGCCTTTGGCTGTGCAAAACCGGTCCTGCAGATAGGAGGGAGGCGTCGCCTGATAATACAGGTTGGCCACGATGCTGGCCGGACGCGCGCGCGGGCTAAACAGCCTTCCGCTCCTTCACGAATTGCGTGCCAAAACTGCCGCGCGCTTGACTTCTTTTTGCAGCGACATTCAATACATCCGGCATTGCTGTGAGGGGATGAAAGCAAGATGGAATTTGCGTTTCCGTGGCCGACCAGCCAGGGCGAATGGCTGGCTTGGTCCAGCGCCGTCGTCACCTTGGCGCTCGGTCTGCTGTTTTTCCTCGCGCCAGGGCTGGCATTTCGGATTCTGCGGCTGCAGGTCCGGCCCGAAAGGGGAGCGGCAATCGCGGAAGGGCGCGGCCGCATGTCGGGCTTCTATCTCGGCGTCAGCCTGTGCTGCATTCTGCTGGCGCAGCCGTGGCTCTATATGGCACTCGGCTTTTCCTGGCTGTTCACCGCTTTTGGCCGTTTGCTGTCGATGATGTCGGACGGCGCCAACACGCCTTTCAACTGGGCGTCGATGGTCGTCGAACTCGTCCTGGCCGCGTTGCCGCTCGCCTTCGTCTTCGGCTTTCTGCCCTGAATCGGCAGCCAATCCAAAGGCTTCGGTTGAACTCTGCGGCCGGATGCGACAATAGTGCCCGAAAAGCATGCGGAACGACGCATTGCGGTCTTAAAATGCCTGTGCTAGACGGCAATCGACTTTCGGCCGGGGATAGCGGAAGCCGCGCCTCCGTGCTTGGAAAAACTTAGTAAGGTCAAAGATTTAGCCAGAGTTTTTGCTCGCGCCAACAATCTGCGGCCCCTCAGACAAGAGAAAAGACGGTCCGTGGCTCAATCGTCATCGCCAATCTCAGGTGTCGCAGAACGCTACGCGGGTTCGCTGTTCGAACTTGCGCTGCAGTCGAATTCGGTGGCCAAGGTCGAGGCCGACCTCAACAGTTTCGCCAAGATGCTGGATGACAGCGCCGACCTGACGCGCCTCATCAACAGCCCGGTGTTCTCCAGCGAGGACCAGGCCAAGGCAATCGCGTCGATCGCCGACAAGGCCGGCATCACCGGCCTGACCGGCAATTTCCTGCGCGTCGTCGCCCGCAACCGCCGGCTCTTCGCGGTGCCCGGCATGATCAAGGCATTTCGCCGGATCTCTGCCGAACAGCGCGGTGAGACATCAGCCGAGGTCACTTCGGCGCATGAACTGACGGCTGCCCAGCAGACGGAACTCAAGGCCGCGCTGAAAAGCGTCGCCGGCAAGGACGTGGCCATCACTGTTACCGTCGATCCGTCGCTGCTCGGCGGGCTGGTGGTCAAGATGGGCTCGCGCCAGATCGATACGTCGCTCAAAACCAAACTCAATTCGCTCAAGCTTGCACTGAAAGAGGTCGGCTGATGGACATCCGCGCCGCGGAAATTTCCGCAATTCTCAAAGACCAGATCAAGAATTTCGGCAAGGAGGCCGAGGTCTCCGAAGTCGGCCAGGTGCTGTCCGTCGGTGACGGTATCGCTCGCGTCTACGGCCTCGACAATGTCCAGGCCGGCGAAATGGTCGAGTTCCCCGGCGGCATCCGCGGCATGGCGCTCAACCTCGAAGCCGACAATGTCGGCGTCGTCATCTTCGGCGCCGACCGCGACATCAAGGAAGGCGACATCGTCAAGCGCACCGGCGCCATCGTCGATACGCCTGTCGGCATGGGCCTGCTCGGCCGCGTCGTCGACGCGCTCGGCAATCCGATCGACGGCAAGGGCCCGATCAAGGCGACCGAACGCAAGCGCGTCGACGTCAAGGCGCCAGGCATCATCCCGCGCAAGTCGGTCAACGAGCCGATGTCGACCGGCCTCAAGGCCATCGATGCGCTGATCCCCGTTGGCCGCGGCCAGCGCGAGCTGGTCATCGGCGATCGCCAGACCGGCAAGACCGCGATCATCCTCGACACGATGCTCAACCAGAAGGCCGTGCACGACAACGGGCCGGAAAAGGAAAAGCTCTACTGCGTCTACGTCGCCATCGGGCAGAAGCGCTCGACGGTCGCGCAGTTCGTGAAGGTTCTCGAAGAGCGCGGCGCCCTTGAATATTCGATCATCGTCGCCGCCACAGCTTCCGATCCGGCGCCGATGCAGTTCCTGGCGCCGTTCACCGGCGCCACCATGGGCGAATATTTCCGCGACAACGGCATGCATGCGCTGATCAGCTATGACGATCTGTCGAAGCAGGCCGTCGCCTATCGCCAGATGTCGCTCTTGCTGCGCCGCCCGCCGGGTCGCGAAGCCTATCCGGGCGACGTGTTCTACCTGCATTCGCGCCTGCTCGAGCGCGCCGCCAAGCTCAACGACGATCTGGGTGGCGGTTCGCTGACCGCGCTGCCGATCATCGAGACGCAGGCCAACGACGTGTCGGCCTACATCCCGACCAACGTGATCTCGATCACCGACGGCCAGATCTTCCTCGAAACCAACCTGTTCTTCCAAGGCATCCGTCCGGCGGTCAACGTCGGCCTGTCGGTGTCGCGCGTCGGTTCGTCGGCGCAGATCAAGGCGATGAAGCAGGTCGCCGGCTCGATCAAGGGAGAGCTGGCGCAGTACCGCGAAATGGCTGCGTTCGCGCAGTTCGGCTCCGATCTCGACGCCGCCACGCAGCGCCTGCTCAACCGCGGCTCGCGCCTGACCGAACTGTTGAAGCAGCCGCAGTTCTCGCCGCTCAAGGTCGAGGAGCAGGTCACGGTGATCTTCGCCGGCGTCAACGGCTATCTCGACAAGCTGGCGCTGAACCAGGTCGGCAAGTTCGAGCATGGTCTGCTCAGCCATATGCGCTCGGCCGGCAAGGACGTGCTGGACGGCATCCGCAAGGAAAAGGCGCTGTCGGACGATCTGCGCGCCAAGCTGAAGGCCGAGATCGACGCCTTCGCCAAGACCTTCGCTTGAGAAGAAGCCGGACGCTCGGGATCAGGTTTGAAGCATGCCTTCATTAAAAGACCTTCGTAACCGTATCGCCTCGGTCAAGGCGACGCAGAAGATCACCAAGGCGATGCAGATGGTCGCCGCGGCGAAGCTGCGCCGCGCGCAGGAAGCGGCGGAAGCGGCGCGTCCCTATTCCGAGCGGATGGGTGCGGTGCTGGCCAATATCACGCAGGCGATCGGCGGCGGCGGCGATGCCCCGGCACTGATGACCGGCACCGGCAAGGACGATGTGCATCTGCTCGTCGTCTGCACCGCCGAGCGCGGCCTTTGCGGCGGCTTCAACTCGCAGATTGCACGTCTGGCCCGCGACCATATCCGCCGGCTGCTGGCCGACGGCAAGCAGGTCAAGATCATCTGCGTCGGCAAGAAGGGTTTCGACATTCTGCGCCGAGACTATGCCTCGCTCATTATCGACCGCGTCGACCTGCGCGATGTCAAGAAGCTCGGCTTCGTCAATGCCGATGCCATCGCCCGTAAGATCATCCATCTGTTCGGCGAAGGCGGCTTCGATATCTGCACGCTGTTTTATTCGCAGTTCAAGTCGGTGATCAGCCAGATTCCGACCGCGCAGCAGATCATTCCTGCCGGCGTGGCCTCCGCTCCCGCCGAAGCGACCGCGGGTGGCAATGCCGTCTACGAATACGAGCCGGAGCCGGGCGAGATCCTCACCGACCTCATTCCGCGCAACATCTCGGTCCAGGTCTTCCGCGCGCTGCTCGAAAACGCAGCCGGCGAGATGGGCGCCAAGATGAGCGCCATGGACAATGCAACGCGCAATGCCGGCGACATGATCAACAAACTGTCGATCACCTATAACCGCCAGCGGCAGGCGCAGATCACCAAGGAACTGATCGAAATCATTTCGGGCGCCGAAGCGCTCTAGGCGCGACCGCCAGGAGGTCATCGACCTTCTGATGGAGCGTGAGAAACAAAGGACGAGAAGGGTAAAGACGATGGCGAAAGCAGCGACCCCCGCGAAGACGGCCCCCAAGGCGGCCGCAAAGGCTCCGGCAGCAGCGGCGAAGGCCGCTCCGGCCAAGAAGGCGGCCGCGCCCGCCAAGGCCGCGGCCCCGGCAGTGAAGACGACGAGCGTTGCCGTCAAGAAGACCGGCGCCATCGGCAAGGTTCGCCAGGTCATCGGCGCCGTCGTCGACGTGCAGTTCGGCGATCATCTGCCGGCCATTTTGAACGCCATCGAAACCTCCAATGTCGGCAACCGCCTGGTGCTCGAAGTTGCCCAGCATCTGGGCGAAAACACCGTGCGCTGCATCGCCATGGATTCCACCGAAGGCCTGGTTCGCGGCCAGGACGTCTATGACACCGGCGCGCCGATCACCGTTCCGGTCGGCCCGGGCATGCTCGGCCGCATCATCAACGTCATCGGCGAGCCGGTCGACGAAGAAGGCCCGGTCGACGGCATCGAGATGCGCGCCATCCACCAGCCGGCGCCTACCTATGTCGAACAGTCGACGGAAGCGCAGATCCTGATCACCGGCATCAAGGTGCTCGACCTTCTGGCGCCCTACGCCCGCGGAGGCAAGATCGGCCTGTTCGGCGGCGCCGGCGTCGGCAAGACGGTTCTGATCCAGGAGCTGATCAACAACGTCGCCAAGGCGCATGGCGGCTTCTCGGTCTTCGCCGGCGTCGGCGAGCGCACCCGCGAGGGCAACGATCTTTATCACGAGTTCATCGAGTCCGGCGTCAACAAGAAGGGCGGCGGCGAAGGCTCCAAGGCGGCACTGGTCTATGGCCAGATGAACGAGCCGCCGGGCGCGCGTGCCCGCGTCGGCCTGACCGGCCTGACGGTCGCCGAATATTTCCGCGACCAGGGCCAGGACGTGCTGTTCTTCGTCGACAACATCTTCCGCTTCACGCAGGCCGGTTCTGAAGTGTCGGCGCTGCTCGGCCGTATTCCTTCGGCCGTGGGTTACCAGCCAACGCTGGCCACCGACATGGGTGCGCTGCAGGAACGCATCACCACAACGACCAAGGGTTCGATCACTTCGGTGCAGGCGATCTACGTGCCGGCCGACGATTTGACAGACCCGGCGCCTGCGACCTCGTTCGCCCACCTGGACGCGACGACCGTGCTCAACCGCGCGATCTCGGAAAAGGGCATCTACCCCGCCGTCGATCCGCTCGACTCGACCTCGCGCATGCTCGATCCGCTGGTCGTCGGCGAGGAGCACTATGCCGTCGCCCGCCAGGTGCAGTCGATCCTCCAGCGCTATAAGTCGCTGCAGGACATTATCGCCATCCTTGGCATGGATGAGCTGTCGGAAGAGGACAAGCAGACGGTGGCCCGCGCCCGCAAGATCGAGCGCTTCCTGTCGCAGCCGTTCTTCGTCGCCGAAGTGTTTACGGGTGCGCCGGGCAAGCTGGTCGACCTCGCCGACACAATCAAGGGCTTCAAGGGCCTCTGCAACGGCGACTACGATCACCTGCCGGAAGCCGCCTTCTACATGGTCGGCGGCATCGACGAAGCGGTCGAGAAGGCTCAGCGCCTGGCGGCTGAAGCAGCGTAATCAAGGCAATAGGGAGTAGTCAGTAGTCAGTAGTGAATAGCGGCCGGGTGATCAGGACAGCTGTCCTCTCCCTACTCCCTACTCACTATTCCCTACTCACTAAATTGACATGGCTGAAGCTTTCAAGTTCGAACTGGTCTCGCCGGAGCGCCTCCTGGTTTCCGAGCAGGTCGAGTCCGTCGTCATTCCAGGCGCCGAAGGTGAAATGACAGTCATGGCGCACCATGCGCCAGTCATGACCACGATCAAGCCGGGCGTCGTCACGCTGAAGACCGCCGGCGGCAAGGAAGAACGCTATGTGGTGTTCGGCGGCTTTGCCGACATCGTCCCTGCCGGCTGCACGCTGCTCGCCGAATCGGCGGTCGCCGTCGGCGATATCGACCGCGCCGATCTCGCCCGCCGCATCCAGGAAGCCAAGGAAGACGCCGCCGACGCCAAGGACGACCAGAGCCGCAGCAAGGCGGAGCAGTTCCTTAGCCAGCTTACCACGCTCGAAGGCGCGCTGCTGCCGGCGTAAGCCGCAGAATGATTGGACGTGATCCGAGGGGTCATGGTCGGGCAAAGGTATGAAACAGGCCGGGCTTAAGCCCGGCTTTTTGTATCCGGGCGACTTCAGGTCACCTGGTCTTTCCCGGTATGCCGAGCGCTGAGAGCGCAAGCACGATCCCGCCTTGCAGGATATGCTCGCGATGAGCGGCGACCAGTTCGATCAGCGTCTGCCGCTCGGGCTTGCCGCTGGCGAAGCCGGCCCAGTCGAACACCGCCGCTACTCGTTCCAGCATCCGTCGTTCGTCGAGCGCCGCCAGCGCCGCGTCGAGCGGATCGGTAAAGTGGGCTTCCGGCAGGTCCTTGCCGCGCGCCTCGCAGGCGGCGATCCAGGCGGCGATCACCAGCGTCAGATGCTCCGGGACCAGGCCGGCCTGGATGCACTCGATGGCGGCAGCGACAATGCGCTGCGGCAATTTCTGGCTGCCGTCATTGGCGATCTGCGCGGTGCGGTGGGCCAGCGCGGTGTTGGAGAAACGTTCGGCAAGTTCGGCCGTATAGGCTGACGTGTCGAGCCCGGCATCCCCAGGCAATGTCGGGATGGCCTCGGCCCAGAGCCGGTCGACGAACGCGCGGATCGCGGGATCCGCGAAGGCGCGGTCGACGGTGACGTGGCCGCTGAGCAGGCCGATATAGGCGATGCCCGAATGGGCGCCGTTGAGCAGCCGAAGCTTCATGTCCTCGAACGGCCGGACATCCTCGACCATGGTGACGCCGAATTTCTCCCAGGCCGGGCGGCCGGCTGGAAACCTGTTTTCGATCACCCATTGCCGGAACGGTTCGGTCATCACCGGCCAGGCGTCCTCGAGGCCGAGTTCGACCGCGATGCGCGCCCGGTCGGCATCGGTGGTTGCCGGCACGATGCGGTCGACCATGCTCGATGGGAATGCAACGTCATCGGCTATATGACCGGCGAGGGCAGCGTCGCCTGAAGCAGCAGCGCCGGCATCGCGCAGTTTTGCAAACCCGACCAGCAGCCGGTGCAGCGTGGCGCCATTGGCCGGCAGGTTGTCGCAGCAAAGCACGGTGAAGGGCGGCGTGCCGGCGGCCCGGCGTCGCACCAGCGCTTCCGCCAGGAATCCATGCGCTGTCCTGGGAGATCCGGGATTGCCCAGATCGTGGACGATATCGGGATGGTTTTCGTCGAGGCTGCCGTCGGCGGCCCTGAGATAGGCCTTTTCGGTGATGGTCAGGGTGACGATGCGGGTGCGCGGGTCGGTCAGCGCGGCCAGCACTGCGCCGGGGTCTTCCGGCGCGACCAGCATCGACTGGATCGAGCCGATAATGTGCAGCGCTTCGCCATCGCTGCCGCGCACCGCCAGCGTGTAGAGCCCGTCCTGTGGCGTCAGCGCATCGCGCGTGTCGGGGCTGCGCAGCGAGACGCCGACAATGCCCCAGCCGGTCTCGCCGGCCGCTAGGCAGTCATCGACATAGGCGGCCTGATGGGCACGGTGGAAGGCTCCAACGCCGAGATGGACGATGCCTGGGGCGACACTGGCGCGATCATAGGGGGGGACCGCGACCGAGGCCGGCAAGGATTGCACTGTTGCGTTGGAGAGGCGTCTGCTGGTCATGGCGCGGCTTGTCGCTGGATGGTGTGCGGGGCGGGATCTGCTAGCGGCGTAACATCCGCTCTTCCGCTGCACAATGACCTGACGCCGGTTAAAAGTCATCATACAACAATCCAGTTTTTGTATGTTGACATTATTTCTTTCCAATCCTACCGATATCGCCCCTGGGAGGAACGACGTGGCGGGACTGACCGATCCGGATCTGCTTTTTGCCGCCGAAGGGCGCGCGCTGTCGATCGCGCGCGATCTCCATGCCGGCATCAAGGACCTGCCGATCATCAGCCCGCACGGCCACACCGATCCGCGTTGGTATGCGCTCAACGAGCCATTCCCCGATCCCGCGCAATTGCTGGTGGTGCCCGACCACTACATTTTCCGTATGCTGTTCAGCCAGGGCGTGCGGCTGGAAGATCTCGGCGTCCCGACCCACGACGGCTCGCCGGTCGAGACCGATCCCAGGGCGATCTGGCGGCGCTTCGCCGAGCACTATTACCTCTTCCGCGGCACGCCGACGCGGTTGTGGCTCGACCATGTGCTCGAGCATCTGTTCGGCATCGAAGAGCCGCTCAACGCCAGCACCGCTGGCCGCCATTACGACACCATCGCGGCGCTTTTGCAGCGCGACGATTATCGCCCACGCGCGCTGTTCGAGCGCTTCAACATCGAGGTCATCGCGACGACCGAGGGCGCACTCGACGATCTCCAATGGCACAAAACGATCCGCGACAGCGGCTGGCAGGGCCGCGTCGTCACTGCCTACAGGCCGGATGCCGTCGTCGATCCCGACTTCGAAGGATTTTCGGCCAATCTCGATCGTCTGGGCGAGATCGCCGGCTGCGACACCGGCACATGGGTCGGCTATCTCGACGCCCATCGCCAGCGCCGCGCCTTCTTCAAAAGTTTCGGCGCAACCTCGTCGGATCACGGCCATCCGACGGCCGAGACCGCCAATCTTTCCGATGCGGCGGCGGAAGAGCTGTTCAACCGCATCCGCCGCGGCTCGGACGACGAGCGCGAGCGCAAACTGTTTCGCGCCCAGATGCTGACCGAAATGGCCAAGATGAGCCGCGACGACGGGCTGGTCATGCAGATCCATCCCGGCTCCTGGCGCAACCACTCGCCTGGTGTTTTCCAAAAATTCGGCCGCGACAAAGGCTTCGATATTCCGACCCGCACCGACTATGCCGCGGCGCTCAAACCCTTGCTCGACTGCGTCGGGCTGGAGCGCGACCTCTCCATCATTCTGTTCACGCTCGACGAGACCAGCTACGCGCGCGAACTGGCGCCGCTGGCCGGCGTCTATCCGGCGTTGAAGCTCGGGCCGGCCTGGTGGTTCCACGACAGTCCGGAAGGCATGCGCCGGTTCCGCGAGATGACCACCGAGACCGCCGGCTTCTACAACACCGTCGGCTTCAACGATGACACCCGTGCCTTTCCGTCGATTCCCGCCCGTCACGATGTGGCGCGCCGGGTTGACTGCGCCTTTCTCGCCCGTCTCATCGCCGAGCACCGGCTGCGTGAGGACGAGGCGCATGAGCTGGCGCGGGAGCTTGCCTACACGCTTGCCAAGAAGGCGTACCGGCTGTGAGCCGGGCGCGTGGAATTTTAAAAGGGAGGAAGACAGTCATGTTGCATTTTTCAAAACTGATGGCAGCCACATTCGCCTTCGGCTCGCTGATGATCGGCGTTGCCGGCGCCCAGACCGTACTGCGCTCGGCCGACACCCATCCGGACGGGTATCCGACTGTCGAGGCGGTCAAATATCTCGGCGAGCTCATCAAGGAGCGCACCGCCGGCCGCTATTCGGTCGAGGTCTATCATTCGGCGCAGCTCGGCGAGGAAAAGGACACGATCGAGCAGACGCAGACCGGTGTCATCGATCTGAACCGCGTCTCGATGGGTCCGTTCAACGGCATCGTGCCGGAAACCGCGGTGCCGTCGCTGCCCTACATGTTCCGTTCGGTCGAGCACATGCGCCATGTCATGGACGGGCCGATCGGCGACGAGATCCTCAAGGCCTTCGAGACGCATGATCTGGTCGGCCTTGCCTTCTACGATTCCGGCGCCCGTTCCTTCTACAACACCAAGAAGGACATCACCTCGATCGCCGATCTGAAAGGCATGAAGTTCCGCGTCATCCAGTCCGACGTGTTCGTCGACATGGTCAACGCGCTTGGCGCAAATGCCACGCCGATGGCCTATGGCGAGGTCTATTCGGCGCTCGAAACCGGAGTCATCGACGGCGCCGAGAACAACTGGCCCAGCTTCGAATCCGCCAAGCACTACGAAGTCGCCAAGCACTATACCGTCGACCAGCACCAGATCGTGCCGGAAGTGCTGGTGATGTCGAAATCGAGCTGGGACAGACTGACGCCGGAAGACCAGGCGATCGTCAAGCAGGCGGCCAAGGACAGCGTCGTCAAGATGCGCGAATTGTGGGACGCTCAGGAGAAGAAGTCGCGAGAGATCGTCGAGAAGGCCGGCGTCAAGGTCAGCGAGATCGACAAGCAGCCGCTGATCGATGCGATGAAGCCGGTCTACGACAAGTATCTGAAGACGCCGGAGCTCAAGGACCTCGCGACGCGCATCCAGGCGACCAAGTGATTTTCTGGCGGGGCGGCATGGCGCCGCCCCGCCAATCGCTTTTAGGGGACGGAAAGACCGGGAGGATCGGATGACTGCGGGAACGGCCAGGAGCGGAGCGCCACCGCGCTTCAGCGCGGTGCTTTCGAAGATTTGCGACGGTGCGCTCTATCTCGCGGGCATCGGGATGGTCGCCATGACCGCGCTTGTTGCCTACCAGGTGTTTTCCCGCTTCGTGCTCAACGCGTCACCGAGCTGGACCGAAGTCACCGCCATCATGCTGATGAACTGGTTCATTTTCCTGGGCGCTGCCGTCGGCGTGCGCGAGAATTACCATATGGGCTTCGACGTGCTGCTCTATATCCTGCCCAAGGGCAGCAAATGGGCGCTGCGCACCCTGTCCGACCTGATTGCGTTCGGCTTCGGCTTCGGCATGGTCTGGTACGGCTGCAAGCTGGTCGGGCTGACCTGGCGGACCATCATCCCGGCGCTCGAGCTTCCCGGCGGTTTCGACTATCTGCCGCTGGTCGCTGGCGGCTTTCTGATCTGCCTGTTCTCGGCCGAACGCATCGTGCTGCGCTGGTCCGGCGCCGACATCGACAAGGATATCAATCTCGAGGAAGTGCCGGAAATGCCGGCCGTGCAGGAGGCCTAGATGGAACTCTGGATCCTGTTTGGCGTCTTCACGTTTTTGATGTTTGCCGGCACGCCGATCGCCTTTTGCCTGGGTGCGGCGTCCTTCGCCACCGTGCTTTATCTCGGCCTGCCGCCCCTGGTGGTGTTCCAGCAATTGAAGTCGGGCATGTCGGCGTTCTCACTGATGGCGATCCCGTTCTTCATCTTTGCGGGCGATCTGATGGTGCGCGGCGGCATCGCGCAACGCATCGTTTCCTTTGCCGGCTCGCTGGTCGGTCATGTCCGCGGTGGGCTCGGTCAGGTCAACATCATCGCCGCGACGTTGTTCGGCGGCATTTCCGGCTCGGCGGTGGCGGAAGCCGCTGCCGTCGGCGGGCTGATGATCCCGCAGATGAAAGCGCGCGGCTACGGCGCCGACTACGCCGTCAACGTGACGTCGATGGCGGCGCTGATCGCGCTGCTTCTGCCGCCGTCGCAGAACATGATCATCTATTCGATCGCCGGCGGCGGCAAGATTTCGATCGCCGACCTGTTCACCGCCGGTATCCTGCCTGGCCTGCTGTTCGCCGCTTCGCTGATGGTCACTGCCTATTTCGTCGCCCGCAGCCGAGGCTACCCGGTCGAGGCCTTTCCCGGCTTCTCGCGTGTCGGCGAGCTGGCGGTCATCGCCATCCCGGGACTTCTGCTTATCGGGATCATCTTCGGCGGCGTTCGCTCGGGCGTTTTCACGGCGACGGAAAGCTCCTGCATCGCCATCATCTACGCCTTGCTGGTCACCGTCTTCGTCTACCGGTCGATGGCCTGGGGCGATTTCGTCCATGCCACAAAGGGCGCGGTGCGCACGACCTCAATGGTGCTGCTGATCATCGGCACGGCGGCCTCGTTCAGCTGGCTGATGGCCTATCTCAAAGTGCCGGTGCTGCTGATCGCAGGCATGAACGCCATCTCCACCGATCCGCTGGTGGTGCTGCTTCTGCTCAACGTCTTGATGCTGCTGCTCGGCACCTTCATGGACATGGGGCCGATGATCATCATCTGCACGCCGATCTTCCTGCCGCTGGTCACCCATTACGGCGTCGACCCCGTGCATTTCGGCGTCATCACCATCCTCAATCTCGGCATTGGGCTCAACACGCCACCGGTCGGCACGGTGCAGTTCGTCGCCTGTGCCGTCGGCAAGATTACGGTCTGGGAAGCGATGCGCTCGATCTGGCCGTTCTATGGCGCGGGCATCGTGGTCCTGGGGCTGGTCACCTATATTCCGGCGATTTCGCTCTGGTTGCCGAGCGTGTTCAAATAGGCGTCTTCAAACAGGGGTGCGATATGGCATCGGATAGCGCTGTTGATCTCAGGGTCGAGAGAAAACCCAAACTGTCGGAGACCGTCGTTGCGGCGATCCGCAAGCAGTTGCAGGCGGGCGAGATCCTGCCCGGCTACAAATTGCCGACCGAGGGCCAGCTGACCGAGACCTTCGGCGTCAGCCGCACCGTCATCCGCGAAGCGCTGGCCAAGCTCGCCGCCGACGGGCTGGTCGAGGCGCGCCAGGGCGCCGGCGTGTTCGTCACCGAGCACATCTCAACGATGTTCGGCGCTCTCGCCGCCGACATGGGCAGCAAGGATTCCATCGCGCTCAATGTGCTCGAAGTGCGCCTGGCCGTCGAAATCGAATCGGCCGGGCTCGCCGCCATTCGCCGCAACGCCGCGCAGGAAGCAGCGATCCAGGAAGCCTTCTTCGAGTTCGAACGGCTGCTTCTCAACAGCGAGCCGACCGGCCCGGCCGATCTCGCCTTCCACCGTGCGATCGCCAGCGCCACCAACAACCCGTTCTATGTCGAGATGCTCGATGTGCTGGGCCGCCGCGCCATTCCCTGCGACGTGACCTCGCCCTGGTCGACCGAACTGGTGCAATCCGACAGCTATCAGCGAGGGCTGCAACGCGAGCATCTGGTGATCCTGAATGCGATCACCTCAGGCGACGCCGAAGCCGCGCGCGAGGCGATGCGCGCTCATCTCACCGCCAGCCAAGAGCGCTACCGCGAGCGGCTGCACGCCCGCCAGGTCTACTACGCCGACTCGGTCAAGGCGTCGGCAACCAAATAGCCATTCATTCAGCTGGAGCAGCAATGACTCAAAGTCACCCGCATACCGAATTCACCTCGCGTTTCGCCATCGGCCCGGTCGCCGCGGCGTCCATGGGAACCGACGAACTGCGGCACAACTTCCATATTGACGACCTGTTCCAACCGGGACGCGTCAGCCTGACCTACACCCATTATGACCGCATGATCGTCGGCGGCGCCGTGCCGGCGGCAGCGCCGCTGCCGCTGGAAGCGATCAAGCCGACGGGCACCAAGAATTTTCTCGATCGCCGTGAGTTGATCATCGTCAATATCGGCGGCGCCGGCTCAGTGACGGCGAATGGCGAGGCCCACCCGTTGCAGGCGCGCGACATGCTCTATCTCGGCATGGGCATCACCGACGTTTCGTTCGCGTCGGCCGATGCGGGCCAGCCTGCCAAATTCTACCTGCTCAGCGCGCCGGCGCATCACACCTATCCCAACCGGCTGATCCGCATCGGCGATGCCAAGCGTCTCGATCTCGGCAGCAAGGAAAGCTGCAACGAGCGCTCGATCTTCCAGTTCATCCATGCCGATGGGGTCAAGACCTGCCAGCTGGTCGTCGGCATGACGCAGCTGGCGCCGGGCTCGGTGTGGAACACCATCCCTTGCCATGTGCATGACCGGCGCATGGAGGCCTATCTCTATTTCGACCTGCCGGAGACGGCGCGCGTCTTCCATTTCATGGGCGAGCCGGACGAAACCCGCCACATCGTCATGGCCAATGAGGAGGCAGTGCTGTCGCCGGGTTGGTCGATCCATTCCGGGGTCGGCACCTCGAACTACGCCTTCGTCTGGGCGATGGCCGGCGACAATGTCGACTACACCGATGTCGACCCGGTGCCGCTGGGCGAACTGCGTTGAGCGGCCATTCCTCCTTCAGCCTGGCCGGCAAGCGTATCCTGGTCACCGGCGCAAACACCGGCATCGGCCAGGGCATCGCGGTCTCGATCGCGCGCGCCGGCGGCATCGTCATCGGTGTCGGCCGCTCTGTGATGGACGACACGGAAAGACAAGTCGCGGAAGCCGGTGGCCAGTTCGAGGCGGTGCGGTGCGATCTCGCCGATCATGTTGCCGCCAAGGCCATGCTCGACCAGGTGTGGGAGAAGACCGGCCCGATCGACGGGCTGGTCAACAATGCCGGCATCATCCGCCGCGCCGATGCGGTCTATTTCTCCGAGGCCGACTGGGACGACGTCATCGACGTCAATCTGAAGACGCTGTTCTTTCTCAGCCAAGGTTTTGCTAGGCGCGTGCTAACCGACCCGAGGCGGCGCGGCAAGATCGTCAACATCGCCTCGGTGCTGAGTTTCCAGGGCGGCATCCGCGTCGCGTCCTATACCGCGTCGAAACATGGCGCGCTCGGCGTGACCCGGCTGCTTGCCTGCGAATGGGCGGCCAAAGGCATCAATGTCAATGCCATTGCGCCCGGCTATATTGAAACCAACAACACCGAGGCGTTGCGCGCCGATCCCGACCGCAGCGCCGCTATATTGGCGCGCGTCCCGGCCGGGCGCTGGGGCGGACCGGAAGACATAGGCGACGCCGCTGTCTTCCTGCTGGCCCCCGCATCCGACTATATGCACGGCACCGTGATCCCGGTGGATGGCGGCTGGCTGGCGCGATGAGGAAACAGTCATGATCGAGCATAAGATTTTCGCCCAACCCGGCGAGAGCGCGTGGACGCCGACGCCGGACGGCAACAGGCGGCGCGTTCTCGTCTCCACCGATGAGCTGATGATGGTCGAGTTCGGCTTCGACAAGGGCGGCGTCGGCGCGCTGCATTCGCACCCGCATGTCCAGGCCAGCTATGTCGCCGAAGGCCGCTTCGAGGTGACCATCGACGGCCGCACCGCGACCATCGAGACCGGCGGCAGCTTCATCGTGCCGTCCAATCTGGTGCACGGCGTCAAGGCGCTGGAGGCCGGGCGCCTGGTCGACAGCTTTACCCCGCACCGCGCCGATTTCCTGGCCTGAACCTTTTTCGGCAATTCCAGAAACAGGAAACCCGCGCCTCCTGGGGAGGCGCGGGCTGTTGCCTGTGCGCTCGTGGCGCAGCGGTACTCGAAACATCGCCGCAGGGTTGGACGGTGCCGCAACATGGTGAAGATAGGTTTAACGATGCCAATCAGGTCGATCGCCGGTGGGGTGTTGCTGCTGCTTGTTGTGGTCATGCAGGGGCTGCGCTAATCGTTCTGTCCACGCCGCTGCTTCGGGCGGCCGATCGAAACATCAGTGATGCAGATATCGACGACAAGCGTGCCGACGCACGATCCCAAACGGCGCGTCCTCAAGGACGTGTTCGGCTTCGACGATTTCCGTCCCGGACAGGCCGCGGTGATGGAGGCGCTGCTTGGCGGCCGCCATGTGCTGGCCGTCATGCCGACGGGTGCCGGCAAATCGCTGTGCTACCAGGTTCCGGCGCTGGTCAAGGGTGGGCTGACCATTGTCGTTTCGCCGCTAGTGGCGCTGATGCAGGATCAGGTCGCGGCACTGCGCCTCGCCGGCGTCGCCGCCGATACGATCAATTCCTCGATCGACCGTGATGCCAATGTCGCGGCATGGCGCCGCGTCGCGTCGGGCCAGACGCGGCTGCTCTACCTCGCGCCGGAACGGCTGATGACCGAGCGGATGCTGGATGCGCTTGCCAGGCTCGATGTCAGCCTGATCGCCATCGACGAGGCGCATTGCATTTCGCAGTGGGGGCCGGCGTTCCGGCGCGAATATGAAGACCTGTCGCAGCTGCGTGGCATCTTTCCCGACGTACCGATCATTGCGGTGACGGCGACGGCGGACGAGACGACGCGGGCAGACATCGAGAGACGGCTGTTTGGCGGGCGTGTCGAAACGCAGGTGCTTGGCTTCGACCGGCCCAACATCAAGCTTGCCATCGAGCCCAAGCAGGACAGCAAGCGGCAGTTGCTCAACTTCATCGAGCGCCATCAGGGGCGCAGCGGCATCGTCTACTGCCTGTCGCGCAAGAAGACCGAAGAGATGGCGGCATTCCTCGAAAAGAACGGCGTCGCCGCGCTCGCCTATCACGCCGGCATGAGCAAGGAGGCGCGTGATGCCAACCAGAACGCCTTCATGACGCTGTCGGGCGTCGTCATGGTGGCGACCATCGCCTTCGGCATGGGGATCGACAAGCCTGATGTCGCGTATGTCTTCCACACCGACCTGCCGGGCAGCCTCGAGGCCTATTACCAGGAAATCGGCCGCGCCGGTCGCGACGGCCGGGCGGCGGAGGCGCATATGCTTTACGGCCTTGGCGACATCCGCATGCGCCGCATGTTCATCGACGACGAGGACGCCGCTGTCGAACACAAGCGCCGCTCGCATGGCCGGCTCGATACGCTGATCGGCTATTGCGAGACGGCCGAGTGCCGCCGCCAGGTGCTGCTCGGCTATTTCGGTGAAGAGGCGGTCCCTTGCGGCAATTGCGACAATTGCCTGGAACAGGCGCCGCGCGCCGACGGCACCGCCGAGGCGCGCCTCATCCTGGCGGCGGTGGCGCAGAGCGGCGAGCGCTTCGGCGCCGGCCATGTCATCGACATCCTGATCGGCCACGAGACTGAAAAGATCGCGGCAAGGGGGCATCACAGGCTGGCAGCCTTCGGCAATGGCGCCGCGCACAAGAAGGATTTTTGGCAATCTATGATTCGCCAGCTGGTCGCGAACGGTTTCCTGATGCCGGACCCGGCCGGCCATGGCGGGTTGGCCATCGCGGACAAGGGCCACGCACTCGGCCGGGGCGAGGTGCCGTTCCAGTATCGGGTCGAGATGCGCACGCGCGCCGCGCGCCGCGCGGCTCGCGCCGGGCAGAGCCCCCAGAGCGAAAATGTAGATGCGTCGCTGCTCGCGGCGCTCAAGACGCTGCGGCTGCGGCTGGCCAAGGAACGCCAGGTGCCGGCCTATGTGGTGTTTTCGGATCGTACACTGATCGACATGGCCGAGCGTCGTCCGCAAGACCTCGACGATTTCGCCGGGGTCAACGGCGTCGGCGCGGCCAAGCTCAAGGAGTTCGGCAAGGTTTTTCTGAGCGCCATTGCCGCGCACTTTTCCGAGGCGTCAGGCTGAGAGGCTTTTGCTGGACCAAAGCCCGATCCGGCATCAGTACGCCTTCAACTTGCCCGCCCGCTTATCCTTTCATTTTGGCGCTACCCTGCCGTAGGGGAATGGCCTTCCAAATTGTATGGAACCGTGACGACAACACACATTCCTGAATCTATGCGGTCGATTCTTCGGATGTAGCCGTGACTATGGATCCCGCTGTTGCGCGCGGGTGGCGGTTTTCTTGGCCTTGGAGACGCTACGTCGGCAGCCGCTATCCGCTGAGCCGAATGGTATGATTCAGACCATCTTTGTTGTTGAAAACCCGCTTTCGACGGCAGTATAAAACTCGAGGTTACCATTGCTTTTCGTATAGAGGCTGTGGTGGAAACGTGGGTCCAATCCGCAAAGCATTGCCTTGCGTGGAAGTGGTCGAAGCCGGCGGCGGATGGTCCGTTCCTGTGGCCAAGGAAGACCAGGAAATTACCCGATCATTCGTGATTGAACCGTTTGCGCTGTCCTATGCTGAGGGCCAGCGGATACGCCTGCATCTCGACAAGTTCGTTCGTCTGTAGAGAGGCTAAGCCCGATGAAAGACCGGTGGGAACCTGACCACCAGTTCATTGAAAGCGCCCGCCGTAGCCAGCTCCGAGCGGAGAGCCAACTGGACTCCCTGCAATCGACCATCGCCGAAACGCGACGCGTCCTAGAGGCTTCACGGAAGCTCTTGGAAAAGTTGCCGAGCGGGAACACCATACCCAGCCATAGGGAATGGCCGGTGCAGGTTGGGCATGCTTGTGGGGCTTCACCGCACCGGCCACTGCGGGAAGATATGAGGCCCCCCGCGCCGCCTAAGATATAGGCATATTAGCAATCGCGCAATTAACCCTATTGCGCTACCCAGCCGTAGAGGCAAGGAAATCGGAGAAGTTGGTGCCGGTTAACCGCCAGCACGCGAGCAAGTCATTCTGAAAGCATGAAAAACGCGATTTTGCTCGTGCCAATTGAGCGTCTGAAATCTAGTTCCTGCTGCCGATTATCCCTAAGTTAACTGGAATACTTATATTCCCGAAGGGTTGCGAATCAGTCGATTGTCAAGCGCATGCCATGGAGCAAGCAAGGGATCGATTTGAGCAGAAGGGCCGCAGCGGTCGAAGCGCGCTGGGAAATCCGAGCGGCTTCGGCAATTGTCCGCTCTGGCTCGCCCGCTACAACTCGACTCGCGCAGTGTGGACGGAATCACCGGCCATGTGGACGAGAACCATCTGGCGATGTCGTTCACCGAGTTTCGTTCGCGCTACAGCCTTTAAGGGCAAGGTGATCAAGGGCGATCGGATCGCCGCCTCAGGCGGCTTCGCGTTCGGCCTGCGCAGTCAGGTCCGGCTCCCGGCGGCTGTACTGCCGCGGCGAACAGCCCATGACGCGCTTGAATGCCGTGCTGAAGGCGCTTTCGGATTCGTAGCCGAGCGCCAGCGCGATGACGGAAACCGGATCGCCGGAATGCATCAGCCTGTCGCCGGCCAGCATCATGCGCCAGCGCGTCAGATAATCCAGGGGTGAGGCCCCGACCGTCTGCTTGAATCTGAGCGCAAAAGTCGATCGCGACATGCCGGCGCGCTCCGCCAGTTGCTGCAATGTCCAGCCATGCGCCGGGTCCTCGTGCATGGCGCCGATCGCCGCGCCGATCTGCCTGTCGGTGAGTGCGAACAGCCAGCCGACATTGCCTTGCGCGGTCATATGCAGGCGCAAGGCCTCGATCAGGATCATGTGGGCGAGGTGCTCGACGATGAGAAAGCCGCCGGGACGCCGCTGGCGCAATTCCTGCATCATCCGCTCCACCGGCCAGCGAAGCGCCGAATGGTCGCTCTCGCCGCGGATGTGGACGATGGGCGGCAGCATCCGCAACAGGATGCCGGCATGGTCGCCGGACAGCGTGAAGCGACTGCTGACCAGGAGGAAATCGCCGCCGCCATTATGGACGGTGATGCCGCCGGTCCGCGCCGGTGAAAAGATCGTTCGCGCATCGACCGTCGGCAGGCCGAGATCGCTGGCAAGGCGGAAAGGCCGGCCGCGCGGCAACAGGAAGCAGTCGCCCACGTCCAGCCGCACCGCGTCAGGGACGCCCTCGACCGACAGCCAGCATCGGCCGGACACCACGGCGCCGCATTTGATGGCGGCCTGCTGGTCAGGAAACTGGATCGCCCAGTCGCCACCGGTTTCCAGCCCAGCCGACAGGTAATTGCGCGGCTTCAGTAGCGACAGCACGTCTGACAGCGGATCCATGAGCGTTCTCGGACGATTGCGAAGATATCTCGGATTTTACAGTATAGATCGTATGATCTCAAACTTCTATCTCCTTCGCAACGGGCTGCCTGTACGGCGTTCGACAAAAACCAAGGAGAAATCATCATGCGTGTGTTCGTTACCGGGGCTACCGGTTTTGTCGGTTCGGCTGTTGTGCGGGAATTGCTCGGGGCGGGCCATCAGGTGCTTGGCCTCGCGCGGTCGGAAGCAGGTGCGGAGTCGATCGTGGCCGCGGGTGCCGAGGCGCATCGCGGCGATATCGAGGATTTCGACAGCCTGCGCAGCGGCGCTACCCAATCGGATGGCGTCATCCACACGGCCTTCAACCACGACTTTTCGAGATTCGCCGCCAGTTGCGCAGTTGACCAGCGCGCCATCGAAACGCTCGGCGCGGCGCTCGAGGGTTCCGAGCGGCCGCTGCTTGTCACCTCCGGCCTCGCCGGTTTTGCGCAGGGAAGGCCGGCAACCGAAGACGACAAACCCGCGCCTCCATCGGCCGCCATGCCGCGCGCTTCGGAAGCAACGGCCGTGGCGCTCGCAGCGCGCGGGGTGCGCGCATCGACGGTGCGGCTGGCGCCGACCGTCCATGGCGAGGGCGATCACGGTTTCGTGCCGATGCTGATTGCCATTGCGCGTGAAAAGGGCGTCTCGGCCTATGTCGGCGACGGCGCAAATTGCTGGGCGGCGGTGCACCGGTTCGACGCCGCCACCCTGTACAGGCTGGCGCTGGAGAAGGGGGCGGGCGGCGTCAGCTATCATGCGGTTGCCGAACAGGGCGTGGCGAGCAAAGAGATCGCCGAGATCATCGGCCGCCGGCTCGGCCTGCCGGTGGTTTCCATAGGCCCCGAGGACGCGGCTGCGCATTTCGGCTTTCTCGGGCATTTCATCGGCAGGGACTTGTCGGCGTCAAGTGAGCAGACCCGCACTGCGCTGGGATGGCAGCCGACCGGGCCGGGGCTCATCGCCGATCTCGATCGTGCCCGCTATTTCGAGGCCTGATCAGGCCGGCCAGTCGCGTTGCATTGCACGACCGACAGCCTGGCGATCAGCGGCAGTGCCAGCAAAACGGCCAGACGCAGCCCGCCGAGCGGGCAGCACCGTCGTGCTGCTGGAACCGCCGCCACATCTGTATGGCGGCAAGCAGAACGAACACGGCGTAGGCCGCCCGCAGCCCGGACGACCTGCTCGCCCGTCGCCGGAAAGCCGGCGAAGGCATGGCCTCGTCATGGCAGACCTACCTTGTTACGGGGATGCGCGCGCGATTCCCGCGCCTAGTTAGAGATCGCCCTTCCTCACCTTGCCGTAAACGATATTCCGGTTCGAGCCATAGTAGACTTTCGCGTCGAAAGGACTCCCGCCGAGGGCGGCATTGATGATGTCCCACATATCGTCGGCCGAACGTAGGATGAGCGGCCAATCCATGAAAGTCTCCATGTAACCATCCGTCGTTATCTCGTCGCTGAAATTGGCAAACAGGAATTCGCCACCGGGCTTGACGAGTTCCATGGCTCTTTGAAGCAGGCGGATGCCGATGGCACGCGGCAGGTAATCGTAAAGCCCCGATGCGTAGACGAGATCGAATGTGCCAAGGGCGTAGGCGCGGCGCAGGATGCCGCGTACGGAACCCTGGACTGCCTCGACTGCCGTGCCGGCAAAGTCGTGGTTCACCGTGGCTACGCTGACGGGGTCCTGATCCAGGCCGATCCAACGTTGCAGTTTATGCCTGGCCAACGCATCGGAGCGTTCGGCTTCCCTGAGGTGGCCGCAGGCAATCGCCAACACCTCAGCCTTTTCCACACTGCTGGCCGTCTCGTCCACGGTCCTGGCCAGAATATCCCGCCGCTCGCGCCCCGCCACCGAACTGGCAGCTTCACTGGTGTACGCATAAATTTGCCGACCAAGTAAGGTCGACGAGGCCACGATCTCGTCGGCGATCGGATGCTTGTAGTAAATATCCAGCAGGCCTGCATCGCCTGAATACCCGCGCGGTTTTTCGACCGACCACCGCGTGAACGGGTCTTGGAGCAAATATTCCGCGACCCGATGCTGCTGAGCCAAAGGAACGAGTTTCTGCCAGACCGCGGGAGCAACCTGCCGGCGGAGCTTGTGGAGTCGCCCCGCCAAACGATGGACGACGGGGGCGGCCGGTTTGTTTCGCGCAAAGGCTTGATGAGCAAGGTCCAGTATCAGGGCGAGCTGGGCCGTGCTGTCCCTCAACTCGTCGGAGTCAGCCGCCTCTTCGGAGGTCGCAACATGTTTCGTCATCAGCCTGGTGGTGACCAGGCTGTATTGGTCGAGCTGCAGTTTTGGCTTGATAGGCATGCCGTTTACTCTCCGGTTTACCGCCCCGGTCCCCGGCCAGCAGCATAGGTGCGCCGCTAACCAACGCTAACAATTTTAATAAAATTTTAGTAAAATTTTAATCAACGGAACGGCCATCAATCCTGCAAACTGGCTAAATCCGAACCGCCCGTTTACCCTCGGTTAGCGACATCTGACTTTTCTTGCGGACAGGGACGTCTTCATTCCCCGACCGCAGGCGACGTCGGCTGTTGCATTCGCTACTGCAGATCGCGGAGGAGCGTTGCGATGCAACTGAGCGAGGACGTTGCCCAGAAGGTGGCGGCAGCGATTGGACGTCCGCGGTGGCATTCCGCCGATCCGGAACTGCTGGCACTGTTCCTGCAGAAGGATGCCGATGAGAATCGCAGTCTTGTGCGATGGGGTATTGCGGCTGCTGTATTCAGCTATGTGGCCTATGGCCTTTTCGATTGGTTTCTCTTTCCGGATGTCGCCGGCCGGCTTGTTTTGACGCGCGTTACGCTAGGGATCACTTCCCTGGCGCTTGTCGAATTTGTCGCCCGACGGGGCTTTGCCCTTGCCACCTTGCACCTTGTAGCAGCGCTGGCGATTGTCTCCGGTGCCCTTGGGTGGCTCGTCTCCGCTGTTGGAACAGAGCATCAGGATGCCCTCTCCCATTTCATGGTTTTTGGCACAGTGTTCATCCTGGGTGCGAATCTGTTCTTCAACTTCCGTTTTTGGCTTTCAGCCCTTGCCTCCGCGACGGTCGCCGCAAGCTTTGTGTACGCCGCGATGTTCTCCCTTCAGGCCGACATCGCCGGCCGCATCGTGATGTCGGCCTATTTCGTGAACTGCCTCGTCTTGTCGCTTTATCTTTCCTGGCGGCTGAGCCTGGAGCGGTACCAGACCTTCCTGCACGCGCTTCGGGCGCAGTTCCAGGAGCAGGCTGCTATCAAGAAGGGGCAAAAGCTAACCGAAATCGCCGACACCGATCCGCTCACGGGAATGAAGAACCGCAGGGCGATCATTCGAGAATTCTCGGAGCTGCGCGAAGACTGGGCCGCGGACGACGACGAGATAGGGCTCATTCTGATCGACGTCGACTACTTCAAAAGGTTCAATGACGGACTTGGTCATCAGGCCGGCGACGATTGCCTGATCAAACTCGCCCATGTCCTCTCCGAGATGGCGGCTGCCAACAACGCCATCGCGGCCCGCTATGGCGGAGAAGAATTCGTCATTCTCTGCAAGGTCACCGGGCGGGCTCACCTTCATGAGATAACGAAGAAATTCTGTCGCGCTGTAGAGGATTTGGATATCTATCACCCTGACCGGGGCGACAAGCTCAACATCGTCACGATCAGTGCCGGAGCGTCGTTGACGCGCGCCGATCAGAGCATAGAGCTTAGAATCCTGCTGCAGGAAGCTGACCGCGCACTCTACGCGTCCAAGTTTGCCGGTCGGGCTACGTTCACGATTTACGACCCACACGCCACCAGCCAGGATCGCTCGGGCGAAAATCTTTCAGAACTGCTGAAGGTGGCAGTTTCCAACCAGCTCGTTTCTGTCGCCTACCAGCCAATTCGCGAGCTGGCGTCGGGACGCGTGCTGGGCCACGAGAGTCTGATGCGGGTATGCGACTTCGACGGCACCATGATCAGTCCGTCCGTATTCATACCCGTTGCCGAGCAGACCGGAGCGATCGTGGAACTGGGTACGTGGCTGATCGATCGAGCCTGCGGTGACATGACGGAATACGGATTGGGCTCGGTCGTGACGGTGAACGTCTCCGTTCTTCAGCTCAAGGCTCCCAACTTTTCGCTCCGGATCACCGAAATCCTTGGCAGGCACGGCCTTGCGCCCCAGAAACTGGCCATCGAAATCACCGAAGGCAGTGACATCTTTCTGGAGGCGCAAGCGGTCAGAAACGTGGAGCGGTTGCGAAAACTCGGCGTTCAGATCTGGCTGGACGACTTCGGAACGGGATTTGCCGGCCTGACATGGCTCCGCCGCTTCAAATTCGACGTGGTCAAGATCGATCGCAGCTTCCTCCACGACTGCCAGACGTCTCGTGGCTTGAGCCTGTTGCGGGACATGGTCGGGCTGCTTCGCAATCTCGGCCATGTCGTGCTCGCCGAGGGCGTCGAAACGGAGGAGCAGTACATATTGCTGCAGCGCCTGGGGGTAAATTTGATGCAGGGCTTCCTCACCGGGCATCCCGTGCCGATCGAAGAGGTAAACCAGATCAGGCAAGGCCTCGTTGCCTAGCGGGAGCCTCTACGCTGAAGCTTCGGAGGGCATCCTGCTTCATTCCGGTCCCCCTACGCTACTTCGTAGCTTCGGGCGACACTCCTACGCCCAGATGCGGTTCCGGGTGGCCTGCCACCCGAAGCCCGCAGGGCGTAGGGTGGCGGAGAGGGAGGGATTCGAACCCCCGATGGGCTTGCACCCATGCCGCATTTCGAGTGCGGTGCATTCGACCACTCTGCCACCTCTCCGCGGTCATGGTCGGCCGTTGCCGGCGCGGCGCACTAGATAACGGCTGGGCGGGCAGGTTACAAGGCCAAATCCGCGGGGGAATTCAGCTTCCTGTGCGGGCTCTGTCTGGAGGGCTGCGTTGCGGCCACGTCGGCAGATGGGGCCAACCGGTCCTCGACCGGAGAGATCGGGGGCGGCAAGGAGGCGGCGTGGCCAAGGATTCCGCCCGTTTGCCTTGACTCGTACCGAACCTTCGGTTAGGGGAAGCGCGCAATCGGCGTGGAGGGTTCTTCCACGCCGCTTGTTTTTCGAACCCGCAGACTGACAAAAGACGGCCGAACCGCGTGACGCGGCTCATCGAGGCCGACCGAACAGCGAAAGGCAAAAAATGTTCGCAGTCATTAAAACGGGCGGTAAGCAGTATCGCGTTGCCGCCAACGATCTCCTGAAGATCGAGAAGCTCGAAGCCAATGTCGGCGATATCGTCGAAATCGGCAGCGTCCTCGCCCATGGCGAAGGCGAAAATGTCACCTTCGGCGCCCCGTTCGTCGATGGCGCTCTGGTCACGGCGGAAGTCGTCGAGCAGGGCAAGAACCGCACCGTCATCGCTTTCAAGAAGCGCCGCCGGCAGAATTCGCGCCGCAAGATCGGCCACCGCCAGCTTCTGACCACCGTGCGGATCGCCGAGATCCTGCTGGGTGGCGCCAAGCCTTCCAAGAAGGCCGCAGCCAAGGTGGAAGCCAAGGAAGTCAAGGCTGACGTAGCGCCCGAGGCGAAGGCCGAGGCCGCGCCGAAGGAAGCCAAGGCGAAGAAGGAAGCCAAAGCCGAGGCTGCTCCGAAGGATGAAGCCAAGACGGAGACCGCCGTCGCCGCGCCGCTGTTCAAGGCGCCGAAGGGCGAGCCGGACGATTTGGCCGTGATCAAGGGCATCGGCCCGGTTGCCGCCGGCCAGCTGCACGAGCAGGGCATCACCACCTTCGCCCAGCTTGCCAAGCTGTCGGACAAGGACGTGGCCAAGATCGACGCGCACATGCCCTTCAGCACCGACCAGATCAACGACTGGCGCGAGCAGGCCAAGGAACTGGCGAAGAAGTAAAACGAACCGGCGACAAGGTCGCCGGATCGGACTTGAAACGGAACGCGAACGCGTTCATAAGACCATTCAAGCGCCCCAGGGCGCATCGGAGTTAGTTAGATGGCACACAAGAAAGCTGGCGGCTCGTCGCGCAACGGTCGCGACTCGCATTCCAAGCGTCTGGGCGTGAAGAAGTTCGGCGGCGAAGCCGTCATCCCGGGCAACATCATCATCCGTCAACGCGGCACCACCTGGCATCCCGGCGTCAATGTCGGCATGGGCACGGACCACACCCTTTTTGCGCTCGAGACCGGCGCAGTCACCTTCAACAAAAAAGCCAACGGCCGAACCTACGTATCGGTCAACCCGATTACCAAAGCCGCGGAGTAGCCGGTTCCGCACTATAAAACCGGCGCCCATCTCGGGAACCGGTGTCTGGCCAAACCAGTGAATGGAGCCAGGAAAAGGATCAGGGGAGATGGGTTTTCCATCTCCCTTTTTTTCTTGCCTGGAGGACGTCGAATGGTTGCCGAAGCGGAAGACACCGAGGACGAAAGTTACGCGATAGACTGCCCGGTGCTGGCCACGGAGCGGCTGGTGATGCGCGCTCCCTGCGAAGCCGATATCGCCCAACTGGTCGAGCTTGCCGACAACCGTCATGTCGCCGAGATGCTGGCCCGCATGCCGCACCCCTATGGCGAGGCCGAGGCACGCGCCTTCCTGGCTATGACGAGATCGCGCCGGGCCGGCATCGCCTATGCGCTGACGCTGGCCAGTACCGACATTTTCGTCGGCTGCGCCGGCCTCAACATGACCGACCGCGGGCTGGAGCTCGGCTACTGGATCGGCGAGCCCTATTGGAAGCGCGGCTATGCGACGGAGGCCGCGCATGCGTTGGTCGACCTCGCCTTCCAACGGACGTCGATCCAGGTGCTGCAGGCTTCGACGCGGGTGATCAATCCGGCCTCGCGCCGGGTCATCCACAAATGCGGCTTCCAGTATGCCGGCCAGGGCATGCTGAACTCGATCGTCGCCGGCCAGGTGCCGGTCGAGCGGTACCGGCTGGACAGAAAGACCTGGATCAGCCTGCGCAACTGGGTGCATTTCTAGGTGTTTTGATATTCAGGTGAGGCCGGCCTCCAAATGCGGGTTTATGCGCTTCCGGTGCACGTACTTAAGTACGCTCCGCTCCGGTTCTCGAAAACCAGTGTTTTCGGCTCGGCCTGACCTGAATCTCAACACACCTAGGCGCGTGCCTCCAAACGACAGGTTTGGCAACGTTGGTTGTGGATCGGACTCAACTCAGCCCATCTCGACCCAGATCGGGAGATGGTCCGAGCCGACCGCTTCACGGTCGACCCACAGGCGCTTCAGCGATCCGGCGAGCGAGGCCGAGGTGAAGATGTAGTCTATGCGCTTGTGGCGGCTTGTGTCTTCGGGTCGCGTGGGATCGACCCAGGTGACGACCTCTGGTGTGTTCAGGCGCTGGGCGACGTCGACGGCGAGATCGGCGGTCAGCGGCATACCGAATTCATGGTCCGGGCGGCCGACGAGTTCGACATATTCGGGCGAGCCGGGCAGCATGTTGAAGTCGCCCATGACGATGAAGGCTTCGGGATAGGGCAGGTCCGGCAGGCCGATCTCGGGAATGCCGGAGAGACCGCCGCCCTCGAAGGCATAGTTCAACAGGCGCTGGCGCAGGAACCTGATCTGGCTGGCGCGCTCAACCGGACTGCGATGGTCGAGATGCGTGGAATAGAAGCGGATGAAGCCGAGCGGGGTCTCGACCAGCGCCTCGAGTGCGCCGCGCTGGAAGTTCATCGCCTCAAGGCTGCGGCTGCGCGGCAAAAGCAGATTGCGCGACAGATGGATCGGCGTCTTCGACAGCACCATGTTGCCGAGCTGGAAAGTGGTGGTGATGGCGCGGCCGGCCTCCAGGCGCGAGCCGACATTGACCTCGAAATTGCTGCCGTAGGCGGCAAAATATTCGGGCAGCGCCTCGCCGATCTCGGCGACCATGTCGCGGTTGCCGTTCCTCGGATTGTTGCGGGTCACTTCCTGCAGCGCGATCACGTCGGCGCCGCGAACCGCCGCGGTGATGCGGCCGAGATCGTAGCGGCCATCCAGACCGATACCGTACTGGATGTTGTAGCTTACAACCTTCATTCCCGCGCCCCTCAAGCTCCGTCCGCGAACACTGCTACCGCGTCCCCGACAAAAGGGCATCCGGCGCTTTAGTCGCAAAACGGCCTCGCCCTTGGCCGCGCCTTGGTTTAGAGCAAGGCGCAAGATCTAAAGCAAAGCCGCAAGGCCAACAGAAACTGCGTAGTCCAATGAAATTTCTCGATCAAGCCAAGGTTTATATCCGCTCCGGCGACGGTGGCGCCGGCTCTGTGTCGTTCCGGCGCGAAAAATTCATCGAATTCGGCGGCCCGGATGGCGGCGACGGCGGCCGCGGCGGCGATGTCTGGCTGGAAGCGGTCAATGGGCTGAACACGCTGATCGACTATCGCTATCAGCAGCATTTCAAGGCCAAGACCGGCGTCCACGGCATGGGCCGCAACATGACCGGCGCCAAGGGCGCCGATGTGACGCTCAAGGTGCCGGCCGGAACCCAGGTGTTTGCCGAGGACAACGAGACGCTGATCTGCGACCTGACCGTGGTCGGCCAGCGGTTCCTGCTGGCCAAGGGCGGCAATGGCGGTTTCGGCAACCAGCATTTCAAGACCTCGACCAACCAGGCGCCTCGCCGCGCCAATCCGGGCCAGCCCGGCGAAGAGATGAATGTCTGGCTGCGGCTGAAGCTGATTGCCGACGCCGGCCTGGTCGGGCTGCCAAATGCCGGCAAGTCGACTTTTCTGGCAACCGTCACCGCAGCCAAGCCAAAGATCGCCGACTACCCCTTCACCACGCTGCATCCAGGTCTCGGCGTTGCCCGCATCGATGCGCGCGAATTCGTCATCGCCGACATTCCGGGCCTCATCGAGGGCGCGCATGAGGGTGTCGGCATCGGCGACCGGTTCCTCGGCCATGTCGAGCGCACGCGTGTGCTTTTGCATCTGGTTTCGGCGCAGGAGGAAAATCCGGGCAAAGCCTACAAGACCGTGCGCGCCGAGCTGGATGCCTATGGCAATGGGCTGATCGAGAAGGTCGAGATCGTGGCGCTGAGCCAGGTCGATATCCTCGACGCCGATGAGCGCAAGAAGAAGGTTGCGTCGCTCAAACGCGCTGCCGGCCGCGCGCCGATGCTGCTGTCGGCGGCCACCGGCGAGGGCGTCGAAGCGGTGCTGCGGGCGCTGATGGCGGTTGTCGGCGAAGCGCGCGACAGGGCTGCCGCTCCCGTCGAGACCCGCTGGGACCGATAGCGATGACGGCGCAGTCGCTGACAAAATACCGGCGCATCACGGTCAAGATCGGTTCGGCCTTGCTGGTCGACCGCACCAGCGGCCTGAAGCGCGACTGGCTGGCTTCGCTTGCCGAGGATATTGCAGTGCTGGCCAATGGCGGCGCCGAGATCCTGGTCGTGTCCTCCGGCGCCATTGCGCTCGGCCGCACCATTCTCGGTCTCGGCAAACGGGCGCTGAAGCTCGAGGAGAGCCAGGCGGCGGCCGCCGTCGGGCAAATTGCGCTCGCCGGCGCATGGTCGGATGCGCTGGGCAAGGGTGCGCTGAAATCGGGCCAGATCCTGCTGACGCTCGGCGACACCGAGGAGCGCCGTCGCTATCTCAATGCGCGGGCGACGATCTCGACACTGCTCAAGATGAAGGCGGTGCCGGTCATCAACGAGAACGACACGGTGGCGACGTCCGAGATCCGCTATGGCGACAATGACCGGCTGGCGGCACGCGTGGCGACCATGATGGGCGCCGACCTGCTGGTGCTGCTCTCCGACATTGACGGGCTCTATACGGCGCCGCCGGCGCGCGATCCCGATGCAAAATTCATTCCGGTGGTCGACCGCATCACGCCCGATATCGAGGCTATGGCCGGGGCGGCCGCATCCGAACTGTCGCGCGGCGGCATGCGCACCAAGCTCGATGCCGGCAAGATCGCCACCGCCGCCGGCACCGCCATGATCATCACCTCGGGCACCAGGCTGTCGCCACTGATGGCGATCGAGCGTGGCGAGCGCGCCACCTTCTTCAGGCCGAGCGCCAATCCGGTGAAAGGCTACAAGACCTGGATCGCCGGCCAGCTCGAACCGGCCGGGCGGCTCACCGTCGACGCCGGCGCCATCGGTGCGCTGCTGTCCGGCAAATCTTTGCTGCCGGCCGGCGTCAGGCTGGTCAGCGGCAATTTCTCGCGCGGTGACACGGTGGCCATCCTGTCGCCGGAAGGGCGCGAGATCGCGCGCGGGCTTGTTGCCTACGATGCCGCCGATGCCGTAAGGATCGCAGGCCTGAAGACAGCGGAGATCGAAACCGTGCTCGGCTACGAGGCGCGCTCGGCGATGGTCCACCGCGACGATCTGGTGGTGAGCGATGCGGGTGACCAGATACGGGCTGCCGGCCAGGTATGGGCCGGGGGCGAGGTAAGCGGAGGATGAGACATGCTGAAGTTGCATGAACAATCCGGGGATGACACCGTCGCGCTGATGGCTGATATCGGCCGCCGCGCCCGCGCGGCCGCCCGACCGTTGGCGATTGCGACCGCCGCCGCCAAGGATGCCGCACTTCTCGCCATGGCCGACGCGATCATCGCGCGCCAGCAGCAGATTCTCGATGCCAACGCCATCGATGTCTCTAACGGACACGAATCGGGCTTGTCCGGCTCCTTCATGGACCGGTTGAAGCTCGATCCGGCGCGCACCCGTGCCATGGCGGATGGCATCCGTGAAATCGCCGGGCTCAGGGACCCGGTCGGCGATGTGATTGCCGCCTGGGATCGCCCCAACGGCCTGCAGATCGAGCGCGTGCGCACGCCGCTCGGCGTTGTCGGCGTCATTTATGAAAGCCGGCCGAATGTGACGGCGGATGCCGGCGCGCTCTGCCTCAAGGCCGGCAATCCGGTGATCCTGCGCGGCGGCTCGGACTCGCTCAATTCGTCCGCCGCCATTCATGCCTGCCTGGTCGAGGGGCTGAAGGCCGCCGGCCTGCCGGAAGACGCCATTCAGCTGGTGCCGACCACCGACCGCGCCGCCGTCGGCGAGATGCTGAAAGGGGTTGGCGGCAATCTCGACGTCATCATTCCGCGGGGCGGCAAGAGCCTGGTCGGGCGCGTGCAGAGCGAGGCGCGGGTGCCGGTCTTTGCCCATCTTGAAGGCATCTGCCATCTCTACATCGACCGCTCGGCCGATCTCGACATGGCGGTCAGGATCGCCGTCAACGCCAAGATGCGGCGCACCGGTGTCTGTGGCGCTGCAGAGACTTTGCTGGTCGACCGCGCGGTGGCCTCCACCCATCTGGTGCCGATCCTCGACGCGCTACGCGCCGCCGGCTGCGAGATCCATGCCGATCAGGAAGTGATGAAGCTGTTCTTCGACGCCAAGCCGGCGACCGATGCCGACTGGGTGACCGAATATCTCGACGCCGTCATCGCGGTAAAACTGGTCGACGGGATTGCCGGCGCCATCGACCATATCGAGACGTTCTCCTCACACCACACAGAGGCGATCATCGCCGAGGATACCAAAGCGGTCGAGCGGTTCTTCAACGAGATCGACTCGGCGATCCTTTTGCACAATGCCTCGACGCAGTTCGCCGATGGCGGCGAATTCGGCATGGGCGCCGAGATCGGCATCGCCACCGGCAAGATGCACGCGCGCGGACCGGTTGGTGTCGAGCAGCTGACCTCGTTCAAATACCGCGTGCGCGGGTCGGGACAGGTGAGGCCTTGAGCGCTGGCCTTACCCTCCCCCTTGTGGGGAGGGTGGCGAGCGCAGCGAGCCGGGTGGGGGTACGACGCTGAATTCTGCAATCCCCCCACCCCGCTCCGCTTCGCGGATCGACCCTCCCCACAAGGGGGAGGGTGGGGCGCCTCTTTCCTCGCACTACCTCCGCATGCCGCATGCCGAAAAGGGCCTCGCCGTCGGCCTGTTCGGCGGATCGTTCAACCCGCCGCATGCCGGCCATGCGCTGGTGGCGGAAATTGCCTTGCGGCGCCTCGCGCTCGACCAATTGTGGTGGATAGTGACGCCTGGCAATCCGCTGAAGAGCACCAGGGAACTGGCGCCGCTGAGCGACCGGCTGCTCCAGTCGGAGCAGATCGCCAAGAACCCGAAGATCAAGGTCACCGCCTTCGAGGCGGCGTATCATATTCGCTTCACCGCCGACACGCTGGCGCTGGTCAAGGCACGCAATCCCGGCGTCGACTTCGTCTGGATCATGGGCGCCGACTCACTCCGCGATTTCCACCGTTGGCAGCGCTGGCGCCAGATCGTCATGACCTTCCCCATCGCGGTCATCGACCGCCCGGGCGCGACGCTGTCCTTCCTGTCCTCGGTCGTGGCCAAGACCTTCGACTATGCCCGCGTCGACGAGGGTGACGCGCCCCGGCTCGCCCGCATGAAGGCGCCGGCCTGGACTTTTATTCACGGCCCGCGTTCGTCGCTGTCATCGAGTGCTATTCGCAAGCAAGCCAAGGGGTAACTCGTAAGGCCAGATCGCCGATGTCGCTTTTACGGCGGCCTTTCGCGATCCGCTGGGCGATGCTGCGCTGGATATGGCCAATTCAGTGAACCAGACCGACATCGACCACAATCATGGCGCCCCGCCGGCGCCCGTGATCGCCATTGCCAGCGTAATCGTGTCGATGGCGCTGATTGCGGTCGGGAATGGGTTGATGTTCGCCTATATCCCGGTCCGGCTTGGCGTCGAGCGCTTCGATCCGACCTGGGCCGGGCTGATCATCACCGGCCTTTCCGCCGGCGGCCTTGCCGGCTGCATCCTGACCGGGCCGCTGGTGCGCCGCGTCGGGCATGCCCGGGCCTTCATGGTGCTGTCGGCGTTGATTGCGCTGTCCAATGCTGCCATTGGCGCCGGCACCTACCCACTGCTGTGGATCGCCGCGCGCGCGCTTTACGGTTTTGCCATATGCGGCCTGTTCATCGTCGCCCAGAGCTGGCTCAACGATGCCGTCGCAAACGCCATTCGCGGCCGGGTGATGGCGGTGTTTTACGTCGCCTATGTCGCCGGACTTGGCGTCGGCTATGCCCTGCTGGCAGCGGTCGACATCGCGACGGCGCAGGCGCCGCTGATCGGCATTGCCTTCACCGCAGTGTCGATCCTGCCGGTCGGCATGACGCGGTTGGCTCAACCGCCGCCACCTCGCGCAGCCTCCGTGGCGCTCGGTCGCGCCTGGAGGATTTCGCCGGTCGGAGTGGCCGGCATGCTGGCCGTCGGCGGCCTGTCGATGGCGATCGCCGGGTTCGCACCGATCCATGCCACGGCCAAGGGCTACAGCCAGGCCGATGTGGCGCTGCTTTTGTCGGCGATGCCCGTCGGCACGCTGATCCTGCAGATACCGCTCGGCTGGATTTCCGACCGTACCGATCGCCGTTACGTGCTGGCCGGCGCTGCGGCACTGGCCATCGTCGCCGGTATTCTGGCTGTCGGCTTTGACGGTGGCGCTCTGGCGGTGCTGGTGGTGATCTATGTGATCTGGGACGGCGCTTCGGAATCGATCTATTCGCTGGCCAGCGCACACGCCGCCGATCGCGCCGGCAAGGACGACATGGTGGCGCTGTCGAGTTCGCTGCTGTTTGCCTGGTCGCTGTCGGGTTTCATCGTGCCAGGTATCGTGACGGCCCTGTCGGCCGTCTATGGAACGCAGGCCTTCATCTATGTGGCGATCATCATCGCCACCGTGTTCTGCCTGTTCGTGCTGTGGCGAGTGGCGACGACGCAGGCCGTTCCCGCCACGGCGACCGGCAGTTTCGCGCCGATGTCGGCGCAGGCGCCATTGCCGGTGGAGCTCGCCTACGCCCCGGAAGATCAGCGCTGAACGGTTTCACAGCTCCTACTGCCTGGTGGCGGCAGTTTCCTGTCGGGCCTCCGGCGGAGGTGCGGGAACCGAAATGGCTTCGGCGTCGAAGGCCTGCTTGACGCGTTTGGTGAGATCGATCTGGGTGGCGAAGAAATCCGCCGCCGTGGTCCAATAGCGCAAGGTGATGGCGACGCTGGCATCGCCCACGGTGGCAACGAAGGCGATCGGCGCCGGCTCTCGCTTGACGCGGCGCTCGCTGCCGGCAACGCCCAGCATGGTTTTCTGCGCCAAGTCGATGTCGTTCCAGGAGCCGATGCTCAGCGTGATATCGCCGCGGCGCACACCATTACGGGTAAAATTGCGCACCGGCTGGTTCCATAGCGTCGAATTGGGCGCCAGCACATAGACGCCGTCTGTCGTGCGGAGCTTGGTGGCGAACAGGCCGATTTCCTCGACGGTGCCGGAAATGGCGCCGACCTCGACATATTCGCCGATACGGAATGGCCTGAGCGCCAGAAGCATGATGCCTGCGGCGATGTTCTGCAGCGTGCCTTGCAGCGCCAGGCCGATTGCCAGCCCGATGGCGCCGATGGCGGCGATGATCGAGGCCGTCTGAACGCCGAACTGGCCGAGCACCATGATGACCACCAGGATCAGGATGGCGTAGCGCACGATCTTCGAGAAGAAATGGCGCAGCGTCGCGTCGAAACCATGGATATGGCCGAGGCCGGCTGAGATCGATCGTTCTGCGAGCCCGGCGACGAGATAGCCGACGACCAGCAGGATGATGGCGCCGATGGCGGAGAAGGAATAGGAAACGATCAGTGTGCTGAGTTGCGCAAGGCCAGCCTGCACGGTGAGCAGCGTGTTCTGGGGGTCGATTGGCATCAGGAAAATCCGTTTGGGGGGTGTGTCGATAACCCCTGCCGCGGCCATGGGTTCCGATTTTTCTCAAGGCTCCGGAACCGGAAGTCGTGCACTGCGTTCGCGGTGGCAGGGCCTCCCGTCTTGAAACTGCAAGGGAACTCTGCCTATCTATAGGGTGTCACCTGATTTCGTGGGTGATTTGGTTGTTCTTGCTGCGAAAGGAAATACACTGAGAACAGCATTGCGGAAGAAGGCTGACATCATGCCTTCGCCGGCCAGGATCAGCGTAGATGACGCCGTGTCCCGTGCCATCAAGACAGTCCTTGCCAGTCTGGAAGACTCCAAGGCCGAAAATATTGTCTCAATCGACATTCAGCGGAAATCGAGCCTCGGCGACTATATGGTCATCGCGTCGGGCCGGTCGCACCGTCATGTCTCGGCTGTCGCCGACCACCTGCTCAAGGCGCTCAAGGATGCCGGTCTCGGCACGGCGCGCGTCGAGGGGCTGTCCGGCGCCGACTGGGTCCTGATCGATTCAGGCGACATCATCGTCCATGTCTTCCGCCCAGAAGTCCGCGAATTCTACAATCTTGAAAAGATGTGGCAGGCGCCGGACCTCGAGGAAGAGACCTTGCACTGAGCTCCGTCTCATGTCGTAACCATCCTGGGTGCGACATGGATTGAAAGCTCGCCGAGGCAGGGATGAAGATAGCAGTTCATGCCGTGGGCCGGATGAAGGCCGGCCCCGAGAGAGAACTCGCCGACCGCTATTTCGAGCGTTTCGCCAAGAGCGGCCCGGCGATCGGGTTCGAATTCTCTGGTGTCGCCGAGATCGCCGAGGGACGAGCCCAGAACGCCAATGAGCGCCGCCGCGAGGAAGGCCAGAAGCTGCAGGCACAGCTGCAGCCGGGCACGGCGCTGTTCCTGCTCGACGAACGCGGCAAAAACCTGTCCTCAGACGATTTCGCCAGCCGTATCGGCCAGCTGCGCGATGGCGGACGCAAGGCGTTGGTCATCGCCATTGGCGGCGCCGACGGGCACGACCAGTCGATTCGCGATCAGGCTGAGCTGATGGTCTCGTTCGGCGCGGCGACCTGGCCGCACCAACTGGTGCGTGTCATGCTGGGCGAGCAGCTCTATCGGGCGGCAACGATTCTTTCGGGACATCCCTACCACCGTTCGTAAATCAGTGGGTCGAGGGTCAATCGTCCGGATTTCCGCCCCAATGCGCGGCTGTTTTGTGCTAGGCTTCGGTTCGATCATGGTTGATGGTTCGTTAACGAAGCCACGCATAGAGTCGGGCTTCAATGGCTGACAACGGGAAATCACGAACGGGCTTCCGGCACGCGCGCTGCGGCATCGCTGCGGCGGTGGTTTTGCTGTCGCTCGGGCTTGCACGGGCCGAAAATACGCTGGACGTGGCGCCCGACCCCGATCTGAGCCGTGCCGAATATGAGAAGGTGTCGGCCGAGATCACGCTGTCGTCCGAACGGCTGGCCAAGCTCGCCGCCGACATTGCTTCGGTCAAGAAGGACCATGCCTCGATCACCGCGGCGCTTATCCAGTCGGCTATGACCGAGCAGAAGCTCGGCCAGGACATCGAGGATATCGGCGCCAGGCTCGAAGGACTGAAGGGCGAGGAACAGAAGATCCGTGTCTCGCTGGCGGCGCGGCGCGACGTGCTGGCCGAGGTGCTGGGCGCGCTGCAGCGCATGGGGCTCAATCCGCCGCCAGCGATCCTGGTCAAGCCGGAAGACGCGCTGTCGTCGGTGCGCAGCGCCATCCTGCTCGGCGCAGTGGTGCCCGAACTGCGCCAGCAGACCGACAAATTGCTGGCCGACCTCAGGGAACAGACCCGGGTGACGGCCTCGAGCGAGGCCTAGCGGACGCGGCTGACGGCGGCGGTCGGCGAGCAGACGGCGGAAAAGAAACGCCTCTCCATGCTGCTCGAAGCCAAGCAGAAGCTCGAGGCGGACACCTGGACGGCGATGGCCGCTGAAAAGCAGCGGTCCCAGGCGCTTGCGGCCAAGGCCGGCAGCCTGAAAGAGCTGATCGCTTCGCTTGAAGCCGACAAGAGCCGCAAGGCGGCGGATGCCGTCAAGGCAGGCGAACAGAAAGCGGCCGACAGCGATAAGCCGGACGCCGATAACGCCGATGCAGGCACAACCGCGTCGACGGAGCTGGCTTCGCTGCCCGTGCCGGAAGGCAACCGCCTCACCGCCGCCGCGCCGTTTTCGGCACTTCAGGGACAAGTCTCGCTGCCGGTCACCGGCAAGATCAAGCTGCGTTTCGGGGCCGATGACGGTAACGGCGCGGTGATGCTTGGCGACATGGTTGCGACACAATCGGGAGCCATCGTCACGGCACCGGCGGACGGAAATGTGCTTTATGCGGGGCCTTTTCGCTCCTATGGTCAACTCTTGATCCTCAATGCGGGAGACGGCTATCATGTCGTCCTGGCGGGGATGAGCAGAATCAGCGTCGCGTCTGGCCAGTCGGTGCTCGCAGGAGAGCCGGTCGGCGCGATGGGAGAGGCCCGGGTGGCAAGCACCTCGGCCTCGAAGAATGGAAATGCCACGCCGGAACTCTACGTCGAGTTCCGCAAGGATGGAAAACCCGTCGATCCGACCCCATGGTGGGCGGACCGCTTCTCTGGAAGGACGTGAAATGATGCGGAAACTGTCGCTTCTTATTGCCGGTGCGCTGATGGGCGCGTCAGCGATGAGCCTGGTCTATGGCGCGCCCGGCTCGACGGCGAACGCTGCAGGCTCCGAGACCTACAAGCAACTGGCGATCTTCGGCGACATCTTCGAGCGCGTGCGGGCGCAGTATGTGACGCCGCCGGACGACAAGTCGCTGGTCGAAAACGCCATCAACGGCATGCTCACCTCGCTCGACCCGCACTCTTCCTACATGAATGCCGAGCAGGCGCAGGACATGCGCGTGCAGACCAAGGGTGAGTTCGGCGGCCTCGGCATCGAGGTCACCATGGAGAACGACCTGGTCAAGGTGATCACGCCGATCGACGACACCCCGGCTGCCAAGGCAGGCGTGCTGGCCGGCGACTATATCGCCAAGATCGACGGCCAAGAGGTTCGCGGCCTGACGCTCAACGATGCAGTCGAAAAGATGCGCGGCCTGGTCAACACGCCGATCAAGCTGACCATCCTGCGCCAGGGCGCCGACAAGCCGATCGAGCTGACGGTGGTGCGCGATATCATCAAGGTCAAGGCGGTCAAGTTCCGGGTCGAGAACGACATCGGCTACATGAAGATCACCTCCTTCACCGAAAAGACCTATGACGACCTCGAGAATGCCATCGACACCATCAAGAAGCAGGTGCCGAACGACAAGCTCAAGGGCTATGTGCTCGATCTGCGCCTCAACCCGGGCGGCCTGCTCGACCAGGCGGTGAGCGTGTCCGACGCCTTCCTCGACCGTGGCGAGATCGTCTCGACCCGCGGCCGCGACCCGAAGGACGTCACACGCTTCGACGCCAAGGCAGGCGACGACATCGGCGCCAAGCCGCTGATCGTGCTCGTCAATGGCGGTTCGGCCAGCGCCTCCGAGATCGTCGCCGGCGCGCTGCAGGACCTGCGCCGCGCCACAGTGGTCGGCACGCAGTCCTTCGGCAAGGGCTCGGTGCAGACCATCATCCCGCTTGGCGAGAACGGCGCGCTGCGCCTGACGACGGCGCTCTATTACACGCCGTCCGGCAAGTCGATCCAGGGCAAGGGCATCACGCCCGACATCAAGGTCGACCAGCCGCTGCCGCCCGAACTGCAGGGCAGGGACCTGACCCGCGGTGAATCTGACCTCAAGGGCCACATCAAGGGCGCCGACGAGAGCGATACCGGTTCGGGCTCGGCTGCCTATGTGCCGCCGGATCCAAAGGACGATCTGCAGCTGATCTATGCCGAACAGCTGCTGCGCGGCCAGAAGTCCGACCCGGCATTCCCGCCGAATCCGGAGAAGGCAGTGCTTAACCAATAAAATCGACTGGTAGCTCTGGCTGCCCAATCGAAGCGATGCAATGCTGCCGGGACCGTGAGGTTCCGGCAGTTTGATTCGGGGGCAGCTGGGCGCTGCGCCTCAAAAGGCGCAGGGGACGCGCCGTCAGTTTTGGATCTGCGCATGGCGAAAAGATTTCGCTGATCACGCGCCCGGGGATGCGGCTTGGCTGACGTCGGCAAGGACATCGAACGCCCGCTCGGACAGACCGTCCGACCGCGTGCTGCGTCGCGCGGGATCAGCGCTGGCGCCGTCGCGGCGACGCTGGTCGTGCTGGCCGCGGTCGGCATCTCCGGCGCGATCGCGCTGCGCGAGAAGCCGTTCCGCAAACCGGAAGCAATCGCGGTCTCGACGCCAAAGGTGACGGCGGCGGCCGAGCCCGCGGCCGCAGCACCCACTGCTCAAGCGACGGCGGCAGCGCCGAAGGCGGAAACGCCCAAGGCCAGCGGTCCGCAGATCATCCATGTGCAAACCCAGGAGGGTGACGGCCCGCCCAATGCAGCCATTGTCATCCACGACCCGTCGACGATCGGCCAGAACCTGAAGATCGCGCATATCCCCGACAGGGCGCTGATCGAGGCCAGCGACACCGGCCCGTTGCCGGTTCGCGCCGCTGACGGCCGGCGGCCGTTCGATGTCTATGCGCGGCCGTGGTCGGGTTCGCGCGGCGCTCGCGTGGCAATCGTCATCGGCGGGCTTGCCGTGTCGCAGACCGGCACGCAGGCGGCAATCGCCAAGCTGCCGGCTGAAGTGACTTTGGCCTTTGCGCCGCAAGGCAACAGCATCGGCCGGTGGATGCAGGCGGCACGGCAGAGCGGGCATGAGGTGGTCATGCAGGTGCCGCTCGAACCGTTCGACTATCCCAATGTCAATCCCGGCCGCAACACGCTGACAGTGGCGGCAAGCCAGGACGACAATCTGAAGAATCTGCGCTGGGCGCTGTCGCGGACCACCAACTATACCGGCGTCATGAACTATATGGGGGCGCGCTTTTCGGCCGACGCGACAGCGATGGGGCCGTTCATGGCCGAGCTTGGCAAGCGCGGCCTTGCCTATATCGATGACGGCTCGTCCGCACGGAGCCTGGCGTCCGATCTCGCCTTGAAGGACGGTGTGCCGTTCGTCGCCGGCGATACGGCAATCGACGCCGTGCAGGACCGCGGCGCCATCCTGAAAAAGCTCGACGCGCTGGAAGCGACCGCGCGTGCGAAAGGCTCCGCCGTCGGCATCGGCTCGGCTTTCGACCTCACCGTCGACACCGTGGCGTTCTGGGCGGTCGAAGCGAAAAAGCGCGGCATCGAGATCGTGCCGATCTCGGCGGTGGCCATCGACCCGGAAAAGGGCTGACCGGCGCTTGTGGCGATTTTCAACGATGCCGAGAAAAGAGCTCTCTCTGGGCCTGATTGATTGAACCATCATCCCAGTCGACCTCGCGCTTTGATTGCGGGATGTGTCTCCGCCGATATTCGTTGTTGTAGAACAGGGTGCCGTGGATTCCGAGCACATCGCGTTTCAGGATGGGACGACCCCAAAGCGGCGCCAGCACGCGACCTGCCTCGTCTTCACCAAGCCGCTCAAATAAATCTTCGGCCAGTTCCATGTCTCTTCCATCCGGGAAGATGGCGGCGTACTCCTCCTCTGTTGCCTCGAACACGCTGAAGGTTGCGTTCAAGGCGCCGTCGATGATTTGAATATTTTTCATGGAATTACTCTGCCATTCGACCGCAACGGCGGCAACGGGGCCGGGTGGCAGTGACTGGAACGAACCCACGTTTTCCGCTTCCGGGGCAAGCCTACTTTGAGTACGCTCCGCTCCGGTTCTCGAAATCATTCGCCACTGCCTCGCCGGAGCGAATCTCAGAACGGCTTTAAACTCCGATGGCTAAAAAGATCGATCCCGAGACGCTGCCATACCGCCCCTGTGTCGGGCTGATGATCCTCAATGGCGACGGGCTGGTCTGGGTTGGGCACCGCATCGCCGAACCGGACAGCGAATTTGCCGGGACCACGCAGCTCTGGCAGATGCCGCAAGGCGGCATCGACGAGGGCGAGGAGCCGCTGCAGGCGGCCGGGCGCGAGCTCTATGAAGAGACCGGCATGCGCTCGGTCACGCTGCTGGCCGAGGCGCCGCATTGGATCAACTACGACCTGCCGCCCGGTCTGGTCGGCATCGCCCTCAAGGGCCGCTATCGCGGCCAGACGCAGAAATGGTTCGCCTACCGCTTTCACGGCGAGACCAGAGAGATCCAGATCAATCCGCCGCCGGGCGGCCACACCGCCGAATTCGATGAATGGGCATGGCGGCCGATGCAGGACCTGCCCGATCTGATAGTGCCGTTCAAACGCAAGGTCTATGAGGATGTGGTGGCGGCGTTCCGTCATCTTGCCTAGCTGGATGTGACGGTTCGCACGGCACCTGATTCGTGCTTTATTGATCGGGACACCCGCAGCCACGAGACCCATATGAACGACGCCGGGCAATGGCCTCTTAGCGCAGCGTATGGGCTGCCCCTCACCCGCCTGCCGGCTTTCGTCACTCGAAAAGCCAAGCAGTTGGCTTTTCGTCCGTTTTACGCCGACCGCTCCTCAACTCCCCGTATAGGGATAGGGAGAGATATCCGGCAGGACAATGAGGGGCAGCGCCGACTTCAGCGGGTCTGCGATGCATAAAGCCAAAGATACGATCAGCGAAGCGGCGGCCGGCGCCATTCTCACCATCGATCTCGGCGCTATCCGAGAGAATTACCGGCGGCTCAAGGCAAAGCTCGGCGGCGTGCGCTGCGCCGGCGTCGTCAAGGCCGACGGTTACGGGCTCGGCGCGCGGCAAGTGGCGGCGGCACTGGTTGCCGAAGGCTGCGACAGCTTCTTTGTCGCGCATCTCACCGAGGGTGTCGCGCTGCGCGACGCACTCGGACCGAAGCTGGAAATCCATGTGCTGAACGGGCTGCCGCCGGGCTCGGAACCCGAAGCGGTGGCTGCCGACCTTGTTCCCGTCATCAACAGTGGCGGACAATTGAAGGCGTGGAGCAAAGCCGGCCAGAAGGCCGGCCGCAAGCTCAAGGCCGCCATCCAGGTCGACAGCGGCATGTCGCGGCTGGGCATGGCGCCGGCAGAGGTCGAGGCGCTTACGGCCGATGCTTTCGCCGGCGTCGATGTCGTTCTCGTCATGAGCCATCTGGCCCGTGCGGACGAACCGACCAATGCGGCCAATGACGCGCAACTCAGGGAGTTCGAACGGCTGCGCAAAATGCTGCCCAAGGCGCCGGCGTCGCTGGACAATTCCTCCGGCATCTTTCTTGGGCCGCGCTATCAGTACGACCTCGCGCGTCCGGGCGCTGCGCTCTACGGCATCAATCCGACGCCTGATGAGGCGAACCCGATGCTGCCGGTGGTGCGGCTCGAGGCAAAGATCATCCAGACACGCGGCATCGATAAGGGCGCGGGCGTCGGCTACGGACATGCGTTTCTGGCCAGCGGTCCCTTGCGCGCGGCCACGATCTCGCTCGGCTATGCCGATGGCTGGCACCGGCGCGCGGCTTCGGCTGCCTGGCTCGACGGCGTGCGACTGCCCTTTGTCGGGCGGGTGTCGATGGATTCGATCATACTCGACATCTCGGCCCTGCCGGCCGGCCGGCTGCGCGAGGGCGACCTTGTCGAACTCCTGGGCCCCTCGCAGAGCGTCGATGACGCCGCCGGTCATGCCGGCACGATCGGTTATGAAATCCTGACCAGTCTCGGCCCCCGCTTCCACCGCCGCTATATCAACGAATAGAGCCGCGACACGCCGCCCCTTGGCGGACGCCGCAGAATCCGGCAGACAGGAGGCGGCGGCCCTCTGACGGAAGTCGTCGTGGAGAGTGATGCGATGAAGATCTTCGTGTTGGGCGGCGGCGTTATCGGGGTCACCACTGCCTATTATCTCGCTGAGGCCGGCCACGAGGTGACGGTGTTCGACCGCCAGAAAGGGCCGGCGCTGGAAACCAGCTTCGCCAATGCCGGCGAGATCTCGCCGGGCTATGCTTCGCCCTGGGCCGGCCCCGGCATTCCGCTGAAGGCAATCAAGTGGCTGTTGATGAAGCACGGCCCGCTGGTGGTGCGGCCGGCCTTCGATCCGTATATGTGGACATGGCTCATCAAGATGCTGCGCAATTGCACCGCGGATCGCTACGCCATCAACAAGGCGCGCATGGTGCCGCTCGCCGAATACAGCCGCGACACGCTGAAGGCGCTGCGCGAGGCGACCGGCATCGCTTATGATGAGCGGACCAAGGGCACGCTGCAGCTGTTTCGCACGCAAAAGCAGATCGACGGCACCGGCGGCGATGTCGAGGTGCTGAAGAAATATGGCGTTCCCTACGAGTTGCTCGATCCCGAAGGCTGCATTGGGGCCGAGCCGGCGCTGGCCGGCGTGCGGGAAAAGTTTGTCGGCGGGCTGAGATTGCCCGGCGACGAAACTGGCGACTGCAAGATGTTCACCGATCGGCTGGCCGAGCTCTGCGTGGCGCGCGGCGTCACGTTCGAGTACGGCACGCAGATCCGGCGCTTCTCCAAGAACCGCAATCGCATCGTCAGCGTCGGCACCGACCAGCGCTCGCGCGCGGCCGACGCTTATGTGCTGGCGCTGGGCAGCTATTCGGCGCGCTTCATGCGCCTGCTCAGGCGCCCGATCCCGGTCTATCCGGTCAAGGGCTATTCGATCACCGTTCCGATCAAGGACGCGGTCGCCGCCCCGGTGTCGACGGTAATGGACGAAACCTACAAGGTGGCGATCACCAGGCTCGGCGACCGCATCCGCGTCGGCGGCACGGCGGAGATTTCCGGCTTCGATCTCAGGCTGCATGAATCGCGCCGGCGCACCCTCGAACATTCGGTCGGCGATCTGTTCCCGGATGGCGGCGACCTCAATGCGGCGTCCTTCTGGTGCGGGCTGCGGCCGATGACGCCGGACGGGCCGCCGCTGGTCGGCCGCACCGAGTTCTCCAACCTCTATCTCAACACCGGGCACGGCACGCTTGGCTGGACCATGGCCTGCGGCTCGGCCAAGGTGCTGTCCGACATCATCTCCAGCAAGGTGCCTGATATCGATGTGCGGGAGCTGGGGCCGGAGCGGTATTTGAGGTAGGGGTGCTTTTTAAAGCTCGCGGGCCAGCACCCCCTCTGTCCTACCGGACAGAGGGGGTGTAAAGGATCGCTACAGAACGGCATTCCTTCAGCCTCGCCAGCCTCTCAAAACGCCTCCTTCACCCAGCCCTTCGAGAACAGCCACCGGTAGGCCCAGGGGATCATTACCTTGGTCGATACCGGATTCGAATGGGCGACATAGTCGTCGTAGACCGGCTGCATCCTGGCGTAGAAGGCAGGGTCGAGCACCGTCATGCCGTTCTCCAGATCGTGGAAGAAACTGCGGTTGTTGAGATTGACCGACGAGATCGTCACCAGCCTTTCGTCGATCATCATGATCTTGGAGTGCAGCACGACATCGGGCGCCTTGAATTCGCGGATGTTGATGCGGTCGCCATATTTCTCGACGAACAGCTTGTTGAGCGCGGTCAGCAGCTTGCCGCCAATATCGCCCTTGAGGTCGATGCGGCCGACAATGTCGATCCTGACGCCGCGCGCCAGCGCCCGCTCGATGGCCAGGCTGAGCTTCGGCGTCAGATTAAGGTAGGGATTGACGATCTCGATATGGTGCCGGGCAGTGTCGATCAGCTCGACGAAATAGGTCTCGAGCGCATGGTTGTCCTCGTAGGGCACGGAAATGAAATGGCGCACCGTGCCCGGCAGGCGCCGGCTGTCGGAGCGCACCGGAATGGAGAAGGGTCTTGCGATGTTGGTGTCGGCGTCGCGCAGCCACAATGTCGAGAGATGCGCGGCCAGCGTCTCGACCGTGGCCCGGTCGGCAAACTCGATGTCGAAATCGCTCCAGTTCGAATAGTAGTTGAGCGAGAGGCCGTCGGTCTTGCCGTATTGCTCGAGGTTCGGATAGCGCGACAGGTCGATCGGCTTGTGGAACAGGAAGCCGTCATGAATGTTGCGGCCGCCGATGATGACGCGCGAGCGGGCTGGATCCTCGGCAAGTGTCGCCAGCATCTTGACGTGATGGGTCTTGTGCAGCTGTGACAGTTGCTCGTCGACCGGCGCGCCGTGGTCGGCCCGCCAACGATATTCCTGCAACTCGACATTGGGATAATCGGCCGCCAGCCGGTGCAGCAGGGCATCGTCCTTGTCGCGCTCCAGCACGTCTGTGACCATGATGCGCACTTTGGTGCCGAGGGCTGCGTGATGGCGGATCAGCCGCTCGATGACGCGGCCGGAAAAATCGGCCTTGAACTCCAGCGACGACAGATAGACCAGCTTGAGTTTCGGCGCGCGCGAGAAATCGAGCGGCAGTTCGGGGTCGGCCTTGTCAAAGGCGCTGTCGGGTAAAGGCGCGCCGAGCAGCGCTTCGACCTTGGCGTTGAAGCCGTCGCGCGACTTGCGTAACAGGCGCGGTGACCCGAGCGGCAGCGAACAGCTCTGCGACAGCCAGCGGCCGGCGTAGAAGACGCGGGCGAGTTCATCCAGGCCGGATGGACCGGGCACTGGACAACGCTCGTAGCGGCTGTCGAGCGCGGCTATCGCCGGATAGGCAACCTCTTCGCGCAGGATGGTGAGCGGGGCGCCTGCCGGCGCCAGACTGGAGCTGAGCTTGAGACTGCAGCGGTTCAAACCATCGCTGGGGAACAGGCTGGCGGTTTGCCCGGCCGACAGGCGGAGGCGGAAGGCGGCACCGCTCGCCACGCTGCGCGAGCCACCGCCGGCGCGAATCGCCAGCGCCCCGTCGCAGGCGCCCGATATCTCAACCGGCTGCTTTCCCGCCTGGCGCATCACGATCTCGATCGAGCGCGCCTGCAGGCCGGAAAAGCTGAACGTCTTTGGCGCGGAGGGCCGCGCGGCGGCGTTGACATAGAGCGTCTGCCGCGACACGCGCCAACGGCCGTTGAAATGGCCTTCGCCGGCTGTGCCGCTCACTGCCGGCATCTGTTCGGCGGTAACCGGCTTCGCCAGCCGTTCCAGCGTCCGGTAGGTGGCCTGGAAATCGCGGTTGGCGATGGCGTGGCGGTCATGTCCGAACGGACCGGTGCCGTTCGCCCTGTCGATGGCCCCGATCTGGTTGTGGGCGAGCAGCGCCAGAAACTGCCTTTCATAGTCGCTGGCACCGGCATCGCCGAAAAACGCTGCTGCTGCAGTCTGCGGTCCGGGCGTGCCGGCCGATACGGACGGCCGGCCGCAATCCTTCGCATCGGGGAAGAAATCGCAGCTGTGCCGGATCGGGGCGGCGCAACCGGCAAGGGCCGCCAGCCCCAGCCCGGCCAAGGCCAGGCAGATGGCGCGGTTCATCCGGTCGCACCGTTCATCGTCTTCAGTTCAGCCGGATCGCGCGGCGGCAGGAAGCCATGCGGAAACACCTTGCAGACGGGAAGCGCGAAAGTGGCGATCAAAAGCTCGGCCTCGCCGCGCATCTTTTTCGGCGCTGTCTTGTCATCACGGATCGCCTTTGCCGAGGCGACGAGCGCGCCGTCGCAGTCGCAATGATTATGGCGCGCGATGTAGCAGGCGTCATGGATTTGGCAGGCGCTGTCGAGGCGATTGACAGGGCGAGCCGAGAGGTCGCCGGTGCGGGTGCCGGGACCGCAGTAATTGCCGAAGACGAAAGGCGACGGGCGGGCCATTGCGATACGGACCGGCTTGGGCAGTTCGGCTTCCGGAACTACGGTCCATGGATTGGCGCAGGCGGAAAGCGCGACAAGCGGCAAGATGGCGAGCACCGCTCGCATTTTGATCCGCACCAGCTTTGCAAAAAAGTGTCCCACCCGGCGCAGCCAATCCTTAATGATAGGCGACATCGCGCTTGTTGCCACACTGCCCGATTTTGTGGCGAGGGCAAGGCGGCGCGGCCATCAGACAAACAGCCCGCGCTCTCTCTCGACTGCCTTGGTGATGAAGTTGGCGACGATCTGCACGCGGCGCAGTGGCCGGACCGATTCATGATAGACCAGCCAGTAGGCGCGGCGGATCGGCGTCACGATGTTAACGGGGATCAGCTCCGGCATCGAGCGGGCGACAAAGGTGTGCAAGATGCCGATGCCGGCGCCCGACCGCACCGCTTCGGCCTGGCCCAGCGCTGAGGAGATGGCGAAGCTGGTGCGCCAGTCCGGGCTGAACTCTGCCGCATAGTCGAGCGACGGGCTGACGATCAGGTCTGGGACATAGCCGATCAGCGTATGCTGGCCGAGTTCGGCAGCGGTTTCGGGTAAGCCGTGCGCCTGCGCATAGGCGCGCGAGGCAAACAGGCCGAGTGTGTAGTCGACCAGCTTTCCCGCCACCAGCCTGCCTTCGCTCGGCCGCTCGACGGTGATGGCGATGTCGGCCTCGCGCCGCGACAGCGAGAAGGAGCGCGGCACCGGCACCAGCTGGATGGTGAGTTCGCGGTGCAGCGCGGTCAGCGCGCCAAGACGCGTGGCGAGGAATGCAACGCCAAACCCGTCGGGCGCGCCGATGCGCACGGTGCCTGAGATATCGTCGCCTTCGCCCGACACGGCGGAGCGCGCGGCGATCATGTCGGCTTCCATACGCTCGGCAATGTCGAGAAAGCGCTGGCCGGCCGGCGTCAGCTCGCTGCCGGTGGTAAGCCGGCGAAACAGTTTTGTCCGTAACGCATCCTCAAGCGCTGCGATGCGGCGCGAGACGGTGGCGTGATTGAGTTCCAGCCGCTTGGCGGCGCCAAGGATCTGCCCGGCGCGGGCCACGGCGAGGAAGATGCGGACATCATCCCAGTTCATGGGGGTGGTCCGGGCTAGCGGCGAACGCGGCGTTCCCGCCCACCCCCCTCTGGCCTGCCGGCCATCTCCCCCGCAAGGAGGGAGATTGGCAGCTCCGCCACCTGCGTCTCTTTTGGTGCGTTGAAGATTTGCGAAGGCGGCAGCCACATCTGATCTCCCCCCTTGCGGGGGAGATGTCCGGCAGGACAGAGGGGGGTGTGACGGAGCGCAACCTTCGGGCCTTTCAGCAATCTGTAATTTGCGGCAATTAATGCACGCTTGTCCTTCGTTGTCTATTTCCCGCACAACGGTTGCGTTTCCCCTCGCGTTGCCTTCGCGCCTGCAAAGGGGTTGAATGCGCCATCACAAACTCAGGGAGAGAAACCATGATCGAATACGGTCATTTCATCGGCGGCAAGCATGTCGCCGGGACCAGCGGGCGCAAGCAGGACGTCATGCAGCCGATGGACGGCTCGGTGCGCGGCACGGTGGCGCTGGCGTCGCCGCCGGAACTGCGTGCGGCTGTCCTGAATGCCAAGGAAGCACAGATCAAATGGGCTGCGACCAACCCGCAGCGGCGTGTGCGCGTGCTGATGAAGTTTCTTGAACTGGTTGCCCGCGACTATGACGAACTGGCCGATCTCCTGGCGCGCGAGCACGGCAAGACCATCGCCGACGCCAAGGGCGACATCCAGCGCGGCCTCGAAGTGGTCGAAGTCTGCATCGGTGCGCCGCACATGATGAAGGGCGAGTTCACCGACGGCGCCGGCCCCGGCATCGATGTCTATTCGATGCGCCAGCCGCTTGGCGTCGTTGCCGGCATCACCCCGTTCAATTTCCCGGCGATGATCCCGCTGTGGAAGATTGCCCCGGCGCTGGCCTGCGGCAACGCCTTTATCCTGAAGCCTTCCGAGCGTGACCCTGGCGTGCCGATGCGCATCGCCGAACTGTTCCTCGAGGCTGGCCTGCCGGCTGGCGTTCTCAACGTCGTCAATGGCGACAAGGATGTCGTCGACGCCATCCTCGACGATCCTGATATCAAGGCTATCGGCTTTGTCGGCTCGACGCCGATCGCGCATTACATCTACTCGCGCGGCACGGCCGCGGGAAAACGCGTGCAGTGCTTCGGCGGCGCCAAGAACCACATGATCATCATGCCCGATGCCGACATGGACCAGACCGTCGATGCGCTGATCGGCGCGGGCTACGGCTCGGCCGGCGAGCGCTGCATGGCGATCTCGGTTGCCGTTCCCGTCGGCAACGACACCGCCAACCGGCTGATGGAAAAGCTGATCCCGCGTGTCGAAAGCCTCAAAGTCGGCCCGTCGACGGATTCGTCCGCCGATTTCGGCCCGCTGGTCACGGCGCAGGCATTGGAACGCGTCAAGGGTTATGTCGACACCGGCGTCAAGGAAGGCGCCAAGCTGGTCGTCGATGGCCGCGGCTTCTCCATGCAGGGCTACGAGGATGGCTACTATATGGGCGGCTGCCTGTTCGACAATGTGACCGCCGACATGCGCATCTACAAGGAAGAGATTTTTGGCCCGGTGCTGTCAGTGGTGCGTGCGCCGACCTATGAGAGCGCCATCAAGCTCGCCAACGATCATGAGATGGGCAATGGCGTCGCCATCTTCACCCGTGACGGTGATGCTGCTCGTGATTTTGCTTCGCGCGTCCAGGTCGGCATGGTCGGCATCAACGTGCCGATCCCGGTTCCGATCGCTTACTACACGTTCGGCGGCTGGAAGGCGTCGTCCTTCGGCGACCTCAACCAGCACGGCCCGGACGCGTTCCGCTTCTACACCAAGACCAAGACGGTGACCTCGCGCTGGCCCTCCGGCGTCAAGGACGGTGCCGAGTTCGTCATCCCGACGATGAACTGACCGGACGATTTCGAAGATCGGCAAGAAGGCCTGGGTTCAACGTCCCGGGCCTTTCTTTGTACGAAACCGACATTGGCCATCACGTTCAAGCGATGGAACCAAGAGCCTGTCATCTGCCTTAAATTGCATTCCTGCCGTGGTGCAGGCCATCAAAATAGCGCCGGTAGCAGCCGGGGTTCTCGTCTGGCGCAAGGAGGTGTCAGATGACACGACGTCTTGTGGCGGCGATGTTCTTTGCGGTGTTCGCGATGTCCGGCATCGCTCAGGCCAAAGCCGATCAATGCGCGGCGCGGACCGACCTGGTCAAGGCGCTCGGCGAGAAGTTCCACGAAAACCAAGCCGCACGTGGCCTGGTGAACCCAAATGTGGTGCTTGAGATATTCGTCTCCGACCAGGGCACCTGGACCATCCTGGCCACCGACACACACGGCCAAAGCTGCATCATCACGGCTGGCGAAGGCTGGGACGGGGCGACCATGGCCGCAGTCTTGCCGGGCACCTGATAAAGACCGGTCGGAAGTCTGGAGCAGAGACGGAGTTCAGCGTGTGGCTGCCACTTCGGCATGGCCGCGCAGCAGTGCCATAAGGCGTTTGGCGTCCTTGGCGGCAGCCTCTTCGTCACCGGCCAGGATCGAGCGGATTAGCGCGACGTGGTGCTCAGCCGATTCGGCCAGTCCTGTGTCGGCCTTGTAGCGAAACCAGAAGCGGCGGCTGTGGGCCTGCAGGGGCGCGGCCAGACGGGCCGCAAACGGGTTGTCGGCGGCCATCGCCAGGGCCTCGTCGAGCGCCTTGTCGGCCTGGATGAAGGCCAGCACATTGCCCGAGATGACGGCCTTCTGCATGGCAAGGGCTGCCTCATGAAACAGATCGGCGGCCTCGCGGGTGACGAAGCGGGCGGCCGAGCGCGCCAGCACCACCTCGACGCCGCGCCTGGCATCCAGCACGCGCAGCCAGTCGCCGGGATGCAGCGGGGCAATGGCGATGCCGGCGCGTGGCCTGACATCCAGCAGTCCCTCCCAGGCGAGGCGCTGGATCGCTTCGCGCACCGGCGTGCGGCCAAGCGCCAGCTTCTCGATGAGGGCGCCTTCGGTGACAAAGCTCGCCGGCGCCAGTTCCAACGTCACGATCATATGCTCGAGTACATGGTAGGCCTTGGCGGCGGCCGGCTCGGGGTATGCTGTCTCACTGGATATCAAAGGGGGCTCCTGATATATCTTCCATATATCATAATGGATTCCGCGTTGACAGCCGGTTTTTCAACAGATATACGACTGATATATCAGATGGAGAGACGATCATGTGGACCGGAGTTTTCCCCGCCGTCACGACCAAGTTTACTGATGACGACCGCCTCGACCATGCCGAGATGGAGCGCTGCTTTGCTTTGCAGATGGAGGCCGGTTGCGACGGCATCATCGTCTGCGGTTCGCTCGGCGAAGGCCCGATGCTGTCGCATGACGAGAAGATCGAGGTGCTGAAGACTGCCCAGAAAGTTGCCGGCAGCAAGCCGGTTCTGCTGACGGTCAACGAGGCAGGCACCCGCGAGGCGGCGAGCATCGCAAAGCGCGCGAGCCGGGAAGGCGCCAACGGGCTGATGGTGGTACCGAGCCCGATCTATCACACCAACCCGGAAGAGACGGTCGCCGCCTTGCGCGCCGTCGCTCAGGCCGGCGACCTGCCGGTGATGATCTACTCCAACCGCCTCGCCTACCGCGTCGACGTCACCGTCGACCAGATGGAGGAACTGGCCGCCGACAAGCGCTTCGTCGCCATCAAGGAGTCCTCCGACGACATCCGCCGCTCGACAGAGATCATCAACCGCTTCGGGGACCGCTACGATCTGTTCACCGGCGTCGACAATCTCGCCTTCGAGGCGCTGTCGGTGGGCGCCATCGGCTGGGTGGCGGGTCTGGTCGTCGCCTTCCCGCGCGAGACCGTCGCCATCTACCAGCTGATGAAGCAGGGCCGCCGCGAGGAGGCGCTTTCGATCTACCGCTGGTTCCGCCCCCTGCTCGATCTCGATGTCTCGACCTATCTGGTACAAAATATCAAGCTTGCCGAAGTGTTCGCGATCGACACAAATGACCGCGTGCGCATGCCGCGCCAGCCGCTGTCGGGCGAGCGCCGCAAGACAGTCGAGAAGATCATCAATGACGCGCTGGCGGTACGGCCGAAGCTGCCGCAGTTCTGAAGGCTTTCTTCTCCCCGTGCACGGGGAGAAGATGGCGGCAGCCAGATGAGGGGCAGCGCCGACGTGCAAGGAAATTCCAGGGACACAGAGGAGGGCCGCCGCCCCTCATCCGCCCTTCGGGCCCCGCAGCCCTTCGCTGGCGCTCCGGGCGTTCGTCGTTCGGAAAGCCAAGCAGTCGGCTTTTCCACCGCTTCGCGGACCGCTCCTCACCCCCGTGAACGGGGAGAAGGGGTAGATATCGCCATTATCGGTGGCGGCATTGTCGGCATCTGCGCGGCGGCCATGCTGGCCGAGGCCGGGCGCAGCGTCACGGTCTTCGACCGCACCGGCATCTGCGAGGAGACGAGCTCCGGCAATGCCGCCGCCTTCGCCTTCTCCGACGTGCTGCCGCTGGCGCATAAGGGCATGATGCGGCACTTGCCGAAATGGCTTGCCGATCCGCTCGGGCCACTCAGCATCCCGCCAGCCTATCTGCCGAAGCTGTTGCCTTGGCTGTTGCGCTTCTGGCGCGCCGGCGCACCAGAAAAATATGAGGCGAGCCTTGCTGCTCAGGCAGGCATGATGAAGCTCGCCGAGGCTGAATGGATGGGCCTGCTCGACCGTTCCGGCACGCGGCTGATGCTGCGCGAGGACGGCTCGCTGGAGCTTTATGAAAGCGAGGCCGAATTTCAGGCCGGGCTGCCGGGCTGGGCGGCGCGCGAGCGCTTCGGCATCGGCTTTCGCCATGTCGAAGGCGACGAACTGGCGCGGCTGCAGCCGGGACTGTCGCCGCGCTTCATCAAGGGCACCTTCGTGCCGGGCTGGAAGACCGTCGCCGATCCGAAACTGCTCGGCAAGGGGGTGTGGGCCTATGCCGAAAGGCTGGGCGCGCGTTTCGAAAAGGCGCACATAGAGCGCGTCGCCGCCAATCCTGATGGCGCGACGCTGACGCTGACGGACGGCACGACCAGGCAGGCAAGACATCTTGTCGTGGCCGCCGGGGCATGGTCGCATCTGCTGACGAAGGCGCTTGGCGACACCATCCCGCTCGAAACCGAGCGCGGCTACAACACGACACTGCCGAAGACCGCTTTCGACGTGCAGCGGATGCTGATCTTTTCCGGCCATGGCTTCGTCATCACGCCACTCGAGACGGGCTTGCGCGTCGGCGGCGCCGTCGAGTTGGGCGGTCTCGACCGGCCGCCGAATTTTGCGCGCTCGAAGGCCATGCTGGAAAAAGCCAGACAATTTCTTCCGGGGCTGGACGCGTCACGTGGCCGCGAATGGATGGGCTATCGCCCGTCGCTGCCGGATTCGTTGCCCGTCATCGGCACGGCGCGAACCGCGTCCAACGTCGTCTACGCCTTTGGCCATGGCCATCTCGGCCTGACCCAGGCGGCGGCCAGCGGCCGCTTGATCCGCGATCTTGTTCTCGGGCAAACTTCGCCGATCGATCTTGCTCCCTTCAGCCCGCAACGGTTTTGAGTTAGAGGAAATCATGGCCAAAAAATCCTTCTTTTGCATCGACGGCCATACCTGCGGCAATCCGGTGCGGCTGGTCGCCGGCGGCGGCCCTTTGCTTCAGGGGTCGACGATGATGGAGCGGCGGGCGCATTTCCTGGCGGAGTATGACTGGATCCGCACCGGGCTGATGTTCGAGCCGCGCGGCCACGATGTCATGTCGGGCTCGATCCTCTATCCGCCGACGCGCGAGGATTGCGACATAGCCATCCTGTTCATCGAGACGTCGGGCTGCCTGCCGATGTGCGGCCACGGCACGATCGGCACGGTGACGATGGCCATCGAACATGGGCTGATCAAGCCGAAGACACCCGGCGTGCTCCGGCTCGACACACCGGCCGGGCTGGTTATCGCCGAATACAAACAAGTCGGCGACTATGTCGAGGAGGTGCGCATCACGAATGTGCCGTCCTTCCTTTATGCCGAGGGACTGACGGTCGACTGCCCGCAGCTTGGCGAGATCACTGTCGATGTCGCCTATGGCGGCAATTTCTACGCAATCGTCGAGCCGCAGGCGAATTTTCGCGACATGGCTGATTATTCCGCCAGCGATTTCATCGCCTGGAGCCCCGTGGTGCGGCAGCGGCTCAACGAGAAGTACTCGTTCGTGCATCCGGAAAACCCCGGCATCAACCGGCTGTCCCACATGCTGTGGACGGGCGAGCCGACAGTGGAGGGGGCCGACGCACGCAACGCCGTCTTCTATGGCGACAAGGCGATCGACCGCTCACCTTGCGGCACCGGCACCTCGGCGCGCATGGCGCAGCTCCATGCCAAGGGCAAGCTCAAGGCCGGCGACAGTTTTGTCCACGAATCGATCATCGGCTCGCTGTTCAAGGGCAAGGTCGAGAAGGACGTCACTGTTGCCGGCAAGCCGGCCATCATTCCCTCGATCGGCGGCTGGGCGCGGATGACCGGCCTGAACACCATCTTCATCGACGACCGCGATCCGTTCGCGCACGGTTTTGTGGTTAAGTGATACGGTAGGCTGCCGATCATCCACCGAGACCAGGACTTGGACCCAGAGCGGGACCTCTTGGCGAAACCAGTCAGCGGAAGGTTAGCGCGTTGGGCGAGGCATCCACCGCCATAGTCGGAAGTAACCCATGTTGCAGCTGGTCAGTACGGAATGTGGCTAAAAAACGAAGCCCGCCAACAACGCAAAGATTCGTCTCATCACCTAATTTTGACCGGGATTTCTTCGAGATGAGGTCGCTAGTCCGGCTGAATCGTCAAAGACATTGCGTTATGCCAATGATAGGGTCCGCGATAGTCCAGGGGTCGGAAGCAAAAAAACGGGCAATCGGAAGGCGTGCCGGCAAAACACGCTCGACGTTTGAAAAATCACGTTGCAATCCGGGCTCGAAACTTTACGACTAGGGGAAATACGAAAAGGAATGCGTCTGCATGGGCGACATTCCAGGGGAGCCATGTACACATGCAGTACTTTGTCCAGCAGCTTATCAATGGGCTGACGCTGGGATCGATCTATGGGCTGATCGCAATCGGCTACACGATGGTCTACGGCATCATCGGCATGATCAACTTCGCCCACGGCGACATTTTCATGGTCGGGGCATTCGCCGCCCTCGTCGTCTTCCTCATCCTCGGCTCCTTGTTCTATTCGGTGCCGGTCGTCCTGGCGCTGCTGATCATGATGATCGTGGCGATGCTGCTCACCAGCCTCTACAACTGGACGATCGAGAAGGTGGCCTACCGGCCGCTGCGCGGTTCGTTCCGGCTGGCGCCGCTGATCACCGCCATCGGCATGTCGATCGCGCTGTCGAACTTCATCCAGGTGACGCAAGGCCCGCGCAACAAGCCGATCCCGCCGATGGTCAGCCAAGTCTACAACATCAACGGCATCAGCGTGTCGCTGAAGCAGATCATCATCGTCGTCGTCACCGCCCTGCTGCTGGCGCTGTTCTGGTACCTGGTCAACAGGACTTCCCTCGGCCGGGCGCAAAGGGCGTGCGAGCAGGACCGCAAGATGGCGGCGCTGCTCGGCGTCGATGTCGACCGTACGATCTCGATCACCTTCATCATGGGTGCAGCGCTTGCGGCCGTCGCGGGCACGTTATTCCTGATGTATTACGGCGTCATCGCCTTTTCCGACGGCTTTGTGCCGGGGGTCAAGGCCTTCACTGCGGCCGTTCTCGGCGGCATCGGGTCTCTGCCGGGCGCGGTGCTTGGCGGGCTTTTGATCGGCTTCATCGAGAGCATGTGGTCGGCGTATTTCTCGATCGACTACAAGGACGTCGCGGCGTTCTCGATCCTGGCGATCGTGCTGATCTTCCTGCCTTCCGGCATTTTGGGCCGGCCAGAAGTCGAAAAGGTCTGAGACAATGGCGGTTTCCGTATCCTCGGAGCGCGACACCGTCGCCTCCCCCGTGCAGCGTGCATTGCGCGAAGCGTTCTATGCCGGCGCCATCTCGCTGGGGTTGTTCATTCTCTTCATCGGCCTGAAGACCGACCAGAACATCAGCAACCAGTTGATCCTGGTGCAGCGCTGGTTGCTGCTCATCACCGTGGTCGTGCTGACCATGCTTGGCCGCTTCTTCTACATTGCCTATGGCCAGCCGTTCATGGCCAATCAGAAGATCACCAATGTCGCCACCGGCCTGTTGCCGGCGAGCGTCGCGTCGCGCTTCTTCCTGCTTCCGGCCTTCATCGTCGCCGTCGTGCTGGCGGTTGTCCTGGTTGCGTTCGGCAGCGCCCTGCCGGCGTTGGTGGGACCCGATCTGGCCGGCTACCTTCAGTTCCTGCGCGCATTGGCCGTCATTTACGCGCTCGCTTGCGTGATCTTCTATTTCCGCTCCTTCATCCACGCCAATTTCACCAAGCTCGGGATTGCGGCGCTGGTGCTATACCCGATCCTCGTCGTCGTGGTGCTGTCGATCTACGCGTGGTCGATAACCGGCGGCCTGCAGGGCTCGTTGAAGTGGGTCGACAATTTCGGCATCCAGATCCTGATCTATGTGATGCTGGCCTGGGGGCTGAACATCGTCGTCGGCCTCGCCGGCCTGCTCGATCTCGGCTACGTCGCCTTTTACGCGGTCGGCGCCTATGCCTATGCGTTGCTAGGCTCGCAATACGGCCTGTCGTTCTGGATCCTGCTGCCCGCCGCCGGCGCCATGGCCGCCTTCTGGGGCGTTATGCTCGGCTTTCCGGTGCTCAGGCTTCGTGGCGATTACCTGGCGATCGTGACGCTGGCCTTCGGCGAGATCATCCGCCTGGTGCTGATCAACTGGCGTGAAGTCACTAACGGCTCGGCCGGCATCTCCGGGATCCCGAAGGTCACCTTCTTCGGCCTGATGACGTTCAATTCGACGGACCCGAACTACATCGGCAAGGTGCTGCACATCGCCCAGTCGAGCGCCTACTACAAGATCTTCCTCTACTATCTGATTCTCGGGCTGGCGCTGCTGACCGCCTTCGTCACCATCAGGCTCAGGCGCATGCCTGTCGGCCGCGCCTGGGAGGCGCTGCGCGAGGACGAGATTGCCTGCCGCTCGCTTGGCATCAACACCACCACCACCAAGCTCACCGCCTTTGCCACCGGCGCCATGTTCGGCGGTTTTGCCGGCGCCTTCTTCGCCGCACGGCAAGGCTTCGTCAGCCCTGAATCCTTCGTCTTCCTGGAATCGGCGATCATCCTGGCCATCGTGGTGCTCGGCGGCATGGGCTCGCTGGTCGGCATCGCGGTCGCCGCGCTGGTGATGATCGGCGGCACCGAGGCGCTGCGCGAACTCGATTTCCTGAAAAGTGTCTTCGGAAATGATTTCACCCCGGAGCTTTACCGCATGCTTTTGTTCGGCATGGCGATGGTCATCGTCATGCTGTGGAAGCCGCGCGGCTTTGTCGGCAGCCGTGAACCGACGGCCTTCCTCAGTGAACGAAAAGCGGTCTCCTCCTCCTTCACCAAGGAAGGGCACGGCTGATGAGCGCGACCTCCATTCAGAAGACCAATCCGGGTATGAAAGACGCCATCCTCCAGGTCGAGCATCTTTCGATGAAGTTCGGCGGCCTGATCGCCATCGGCGACCTGTCGTTCCAGGCCAAGCGAGGCGAGATCACCGCGCTGATCGGACCCAATGGCGCCGGCAAGACCACCGTCTTCAATTGCATCACCGGCTTCTACAAGCCGTCGGAAGGCATGATTACGCTCAACCGGGCCGACGGCTCGAGCTTCCTGCTCGAACGGCTGCCCAATCATGAGATCCCGGCGCGCGCCAAGGTGGCGCGCACCTTCCAGAACATCCGCCTGTTCTCGGGCATGACGCTGCTGGAGAATCTGCTGGTTGCCCAGCACAACAAGCTGATGAAGGCATCCGGCTACACGATCTTGGGCCTATTCGGGATCGGCGGCTACCGCAGGGCCTCGGCTGAATCGGTGGAGCTTGCCAAGCACTGGCTGGAGAAGGCCGACCTTGTCGATCGCGCCGACGATCCGGCCGGCGACCTGCCCTATGGCGCGCAGCGGCGCCTCGAGATTGCGCGCGCCATGTGCACAGGGCCCGAACTTCTGTGCCTCGACGAGCCTGCGGCCGGTCTCAATCCGAAGGAATCGGCAGCGCTGAATTCGCTGCTGATGGACATCAAGAGCAGTACCTCGATCCTGCTGATCGAACATGACATGTCGGTGGTCATGCAGATTTCCGACCATGTCGTGGTGCTTGAATATGGCCGCAAGATTTCCGACGGCAGCCCGCAATCGGTGCGTACCGACCCGCGCGTCATCGCCGCCTATCTCGGCGTCGACGACGAGGAGGTCGAGACGGTGCTGACCGAGGTCGGCGATGAAGACGTCATCGAGCAGCTGGACATCGGGCCGGATTCGGCTCACGGACCAGGCACATCGTCTTCCTATCTCGCCGGCCCGGTAAGCGACACGATCGGCCACAGCCAGGGCGAGCGGGTCACAGTGTCGAAGGGAGCTTCAAAGGCCACCCAATACGATACAAGAGCCAACTCCGCGCCAAGAGCACCGTCCGAGCGTCTAACGGCCAAGTCCAAACCGGCGGCCACCAAATCCCCGACAGGCAAGCCGCGCGGAGGGCGTAAGTGATGGCCGAGACAACGCTGCTCGACATCAAGGGCGTCGAGACCTACTACGGCAACATCAAGGCGCTGAACGGCGTCGATGTCCACGTCAACCAGGGCGAGATCGTCGCGCTGATCGGCGCCAACGGCGCCGGCAAGTCGACGCTGATGATGACCATCTTCGGTGCGCCGCGCGCTCGTGCCGGCTCAATCACTTTCGCCGGCACCGACATCACCCAGATGCCGACGCACGAGATCGCCCGCATGCGCATTGCGCAGTCGCCGGAAGGCAGGCGCATTTTCCCGCGCATGACGGTGATGGAAAACCTGCAGATGGGCGCCGGTCTCGACAATCTCAAGCACTATGACGAGGATGCCGAGAAGGTGTTCGCGTTGTTCCCGCGCCTCAAGGAGCGCATTGCCCAGCGCGGCGGCACGCTGTCGGGCGGCGAGCAGCAGATGCTGTCGATCGGACGTGCGCTGATGGCGCGGCCGAAGCTGCTGCTGCTCGACGAGCCGTCGCTGGGCCTGGCGCCGCTGATCGTCAAGCAGATCTTCGATGCCATCCGCGAGCTGAACCGCACGCAAGGGCTGACCGTGTTCCTGGTCGAGCAGAACGCCTTCGGCGCGCTCAAACTCGCCACGCGCGGCTATGTCATGGTCAACGGCAACGTGACCATGAGCGGCACAGGCAAGGAATTGCTCGCCAATCCGGAAGTGCGGGCGGCCTATCTCGAAGGCGGCCATCACTGATTTCGGAGCGGAATGTATGCATACGGTATTCCGCTCCAACTTGTTTGTTTGTCGCATGACCTTTGTCCGAAAAGTCTGCAACTTTTCGGGATCATGCTAGGGAGTCTTCATCATGCAAGGCATTCTTCACGAGGAACCTTCCATCTGGCAGTTCTTCTTCGTCACCTGTCTGCTCGGCGGCTGGGCGGCATGGATGACCGGCAAGGCCAGCGCCCAGACATGGCGCAGCCTGCCGGCGTTGTTCGCCTATCTGCTGGGCCTCGGCATCGGCATCAGGTTCATCCATCATGCCTTGTTCGGCGGCACGATGTTTTCGCTGCAATACTATGTCGTGGACACAATCGTGCTCATGATATTGGGGTTTGTCGGCTATCAATACACGCGTACGAACCAGATGGTGACGCAGTATAATTGGCTTTACGAACGGGCTTCGATCTTAAGCTGGAAACCGAAAGGTTGACGTTCATCATTAACGCCGTTCCGGGGATGAATCGGCGTGACAAGGGCCTGAAAATCGGCAAAGTACGCTTTCTGCGATAAGGGTGGGCATCGCATGAAAGTTTCATCCACGCCCACCTCGTAAATGGGAGCGTTTAAATGAAGAAATCACTTTTGTCCGCCGTTGCCCTGACCGCGCTTGTCGCGTTCGGTGGCAATGCATGGGCTGACGTTATCGTCGGCGTCGCAGGTCCGATCACCGGTCCGAATGCGGCCTTCGGTGCGCAGCTGCAGAAGGGTGCGGAAGCAGCCGTTGCCGACATCAACGCCGCAGGCGGAATGAACGGCGAGCAGATCAAGCTCGAAGTCGGCGACGACGTCTCCGATCCGAAGCAGGGCATTTCGGTCGGCAACAAGTTCGTCGGCGACGGCGTGAAGTTCGTGATCGGCCACTTCAACTCGGGCGTCTCGATCCCGGTTTCGCAGGAAGTCTACGTCGACAACAACATCGTCGAAGTGACGCCTGCGGCGACCAACCCGAAATTCACCGAGCGCGGCCTGTGGAACGTGTTCCGCACCTGCGGGCGCGATGACCAGCAGGGCGGCATCGCCGGCGGCTATATCGCGACCAACTTCAAGGACGCCAAGGTTGCCGTCATCCACGACAAGACCCCCTATGGTCAGGGCCTTGCCGACGAGACCAAGAAGGCGATGAACGCAGCCGGTCTGACCGAAGTCATGTACGAAGGCGTCAATGTCGGCGACAAGGACTTCTCGGCGCTGATCGCCAAGATGAAGGACGCCGGCGTCACCTTGATCTATTGGGGCGGCCTGCACACCGAAGCCGGCCTGATCATCCGCCAGTCGGCGGACCAGGGCCTCAAGGCTACCCTGATGTCAGGCGACGGCATCGTCACCGACGAGCTGGCTGCGATCGCCGGCGATGCGGTTATCGGTACGCTCAACACCTTCGGTCCGGATCCGCGTCTGATCCCCGAGAACAAGGCACTGGTCGAGAAGTTCCGCGCCCAGGGCTTCGAGCCGGAAGCCTACACTCTCTACTCCTACGCCGCCATGCAGGTGATCGCCGAGGCCGCTGCCGTGGCCAAGTCGAACGACCCCGTGGAAGTGGCCAAGGCGCTGCACGAGAAGGGCCCGTTCAAGACCGTTCTGGGCGATCTCGCCTATGACGCGAAGGGCGATCCGAAGCTCCCGGGCTACATCATGTACGAATGGAAGAAGGGTCCGGACGGTAAGATCTCCTGGTTCCCGAAGTCGTAATTCGGAACACAGCTCTATGGAATGCCCGGCGCTCGCGCCGGGCATTTTTCTTTGGTGACAGGGCGGCAGCGAGGGTGGCTGCATAAGCCGCTAGCCCGGGGTCGAATTTGTGCGGGCACGACAATTAGCGTCACCTCGCGACGCCAATCGCACGCTGCTTTTCGAGCAGTGGTGCTAGAATCCCATTTAAATCGGTTTAATCTCTCCCCGATTTTGGTTGCACTGCAGCATTTTCGCGTTAATCATGCCTCTGCCCCATCCCTCCCTGTCCGGAGCCTCCTTCCTTGGCCATCACGAAGATCCTCGTCGCCAACAGGTCCGAAATTGCCATCCGCGTCTTTCGCGCGGCAAACGAGCTCGGCCTCAAAACCGTGGCGATCTGGGCCGAGGAGGACAAATATTCGCTTCATCGGTTCAAGGCCGATGAAAGCTACCAGGTCGGGCGCGGGCCGCATCTGGCCAGGGACATGGGGCCGATCGAAAGCTATCTGTCGATCGAGGAAGTGATCCGCGTCGCCAGACTGTCCGGCGCCGACGCCATCCATCCGGGCTATGGCCTTCTGTCGGAAAGCCCTGAATTCGCAGATGCCTGCGCCGATGCCGGCATCACCTTCATCGGACCGAAGCCCGACACGATGCGCCGGCTCGGCAACAAGGTCGCCGCGCGCAATCTGGCCATCGAGGTCGGCGTGCCGGTGGTGCCGGCAACCGAACCGCTGCCGGACGACATGGAAGCAGTCAAGCAGCTCGCCAAGACAGTCGGCTATCCGGTGATGCTCAAGGCATCATGGGGCGGCGGCGGGCGCGGCATGCGCGCCATCCGCGCGGAAGCCGACCTCGCCCGCGAGGTGATGGAAGGCAAGCGCGAGGCCAAGGCCGCCTTCGGCAAGGACGAGGTCTATCTCGAAAAGCTGATCGAGCGCGCCCGCCATGTCGAGGTCCAGGTGCTCGGCGACACGCATGGCAACGCGGTGCATCTGTTCGAGCGCGACTGCTCGATCCAGCGCCGCAACCAGAAGGTCGTCGAACGGGCGCCGGCGCCCTACCTCAGCGAGGCATTGCGCCAGGAGCTTTGCGGCTATGCGCTCAAGATCGCGCGCGAGACCAGCTATATCGGCGCCGGCACCGTGGAATTCCTGCAGGACGCCGACACCGGCAAATTCTACTTCATCGAGGTCAATCCGCGCATCCAGGTCGAGCATACCGTCACCGAGCAGGTGACCGGCATCGACATCGTCAAGGCGCAGATCCACATACTGGACGGCTTTGCCATCGGCACGAAAGAGTCGGGCGTGCCGGCGCAGGCCGACATCAGGCTGAACGGTCACGCGCTGCAGTGCCGCATAACGACCGAGGATCCGGAGCATAGTTTCATTCCGGACTACGGCCGCATCACCGCTTATCGCGAAGCCGCCGGTTTCGGCATCCGCCTCGACGGCGGCACCGCCTATTCGGGCGCGGTCATCACCCGCTTCTACGATCCGCTGCTGGAGAAGGTGACTGCCTGGGCCCCGACACCGGCCGAGGCGATCGCCCGCATGAACCGGGCCTTGCGCGAGTTCCGCATCCGCGGCGTGGCGACCAACCTCACCTTCCTCGAGGCAATCATCAACCACCCGCGCTTCGCCGACAATTCCTACACGACCAGGTTCATCGACACGACGCCGGAGCTGTTCGCGCAGGTGAAGCGGCAGGACCGCGCCACCAAGCTGCTCAACTATCTGGCCGACGTCAGCGTCAACGGCCATCCCGAAACCCGCGGCCGACCGATGCCCAAGGCCGATGCGGCAGCGCCTGTCGTGCCCTATCTCAACGGCAATGTGCCTGATGGCAGCAAGCAGAAGCTAGACGCGTTGGGGCCGGAGAAATTCGCTGCCTGGATGCGTGAGCAAAAAGAGGTGCTTGTCACCGACACGACGATGCGCGACGGTCACCAGTCGCTGCTCGCCACCCGCATGCGCACGCATGACATTGCCGGCATTGCCGGCACCTATGCGCGCGCGCTGCCGCGGCTGCTGTCGCTGGAATGCTGGGGCGGCGCCACTTTCGACGTCGCCATGCGCTTCCTCACCGAGGATCCGTGGGAGCGGTTGAGCAAAGTGCGCGAAGCGGCCCCCAACCTTTTGCTGCAGATGCTTCTGCGCGGCGCCAATGGCGTCGGCTACACCAACTATCCCGACAATGTCGTGCAACATTTCGTCAGCCAGGCAGCGGCTGGTGGGGTCGACCTGTTCCGCGTCTTCGACTGCCTGAACTGGGTCGAGAACATGCGCGTCGCCATGGACGCGGTGGGCGCCGAGGGCAAGCTGGTCGAAGCAGCGATCTGCTACACCGGCGACATCCTCGATCCGGCGCGCGCCAAATACGACCTTAAATACTATGTCGGGTTGGCGAAGGAATTGCAGGCAGCCGGCGCCCATATCATCGCCGTCAAGGACATGGCCGGGCTTTTGAAGCCTGCCGCCGCCCGCGTGCTGTTCAAGGCGCTGCGCGAAGCCACCGACCTGCCGATCCATTTCCACACCCACGACACGTCAGGCCTGTCGGCGGCGACGGTGCTGGCGGGCGTGGAAAGTGGCGTCGACGCCATCGACGCGGCGATGGATTCCTTCTCCGGCAACACCTCGCAGCCTTGCCTGGGCTCGATCGTCGAGGCGCTGAAGGGAACCGAGCGCGATCCCGGCCTCGATCCGCAATGGATCCGCAACATCTCCTTCTACTGGGAAGCGGTGCGCAACCAGTATGCGGCCTTCGAAAGCGATCTCAAGGGGCCAGCCTCGGAAGTCTATCTGCACGAAATGCCGGGCGGCCAGTTCACCAACCTCAAGGAGCAGGCGCGTTCGCTCGGGCTGGAAACGCGTTGGCACGAGGTGGCACAAGCCTATCACGACGTCAATTTGATGTTCGGTGACATCGTCAAGGTGACGCCGTCGTCCAAGGTGGTCGGCGACATGGCGCTGATGATGGTGAGCCAGGATCTAACCGTTGCCGACGTCGAAAACCCGGCCAAGGACATCGCCTTCCCGGACTCGGTCGTCTCGATGCTGCGCGGCGATCTCGGCCAGTCGCCCGGCGGCTGGCCTGCGAAGCTGCAGAAGAAGGCACTGAAGGAAAGCAAGCCGATCACCGAGCGGCCGGGCTCGCTGCTCAAGCCAGCCGACCTCAAGGCCAGCCGCAAGGAGATCGAGCAGAAGCTGGAGCGCAAGCTCTCGGAGTACGAATTCGCCTCCTGGCTGATGTATCCGAAGGTGTTTACCGACTTCGCCGCCGCGCAGGAAACCTACGGGCCGGTCAGTGTGCTGCCGACGCCGACCTATTTCTACGGCATGAAGTCCGAAGACGAGATCTTCCTGGACATCGAAAAAGGCAAGACGCTTGTGGTGCGCTGCCTTGCGATCGGCGACGTCGATGAGAAGGGCATGGTCACCGTGTTCTTCGAGCTCAACGGCCAGCCGCGCCGTGTCCGGGTGCCGGACAGGGCGCATGGCGCCTCGGCGGCCAAGGCTCGGCGCAAGGCCGAGCCCGGCAACGAGGCGCATGTCGGCGCGCCGATGCCGGGCGTGGTCTCCGCCCTTTCGGTTGCCGCCGGCCAAGCGGTCAAGGCCGGCGACGTGCTGTTGTCGATCGAAGCCATGAAGATGGAGACGGCCCTGCATGCCGAGCGCGACGGCACAGTGGCCGAAGTGCTGGTCAAGGCCGGCGATCAGATCGATGCGAAGGATCTGTTGATCGCGTTTGGCTGACGCGCGGATCCATCACACTGGGACGGCTGGCAGCAGCCGTTGATGGAGCATCGATAATGGCTTGACCCGCCGCGCCTGCTCGGGCATCGAACCCGCTCCCAATTTACCGCGCCAGAATCGCGGTGCTTAAAAAGTAAGCGGAGAAAAAACATGGCCGACGACATCACAGATACCAGCCAGACTGTTGCCGCCGGCCAGTTGCGCGCCTTCATCGAGCGCATCGAGCGGCTCGAGGAAGAAAAGAAGACCATCGCCGACGACATCAAGGAAGTGTTCGCCGAGGCCAAGGGCACCGGCTTCGACACCAAGGCGATGCGGTCGATCATCCGGCTGCGCAAGAAGGACCAGGCCGAGCGCCAGGAAGAGGAAACCATCCTCGATCTCTACAAGGCCGCGCTCGGCATGGTGTAAGGCTGTCTGGAAATTCTACTCCGGCTGATATCGCCGGAGCGAATTTCGAAACAGTCTCGGGCCAAGGAATGATGCTGGAACGGGCATCGAACCATGAGCGAATTCGACTTCGGCGCCCGCCGCGCCTCTGAATTCCGCCAACGCAGCTTCTGGGCGCTGTTCGCCGAACGGCATCCGGAGGAACGCGCTTCCATGGCGCGGCGCGGACCCTGGTTCTGGCAGCGCGGGCTGCCTGACTTCGCTCTGGTCCTGTCCATGTATGTCGCGCCGGCGCAAAGCCAAGTTGGCGTCTTTTTCGGCCGTAACGAGAAGTTCGGCGCGACCGGGGTCTGGTCGCGGCTGAAGCCGCTCCAACCGGCAATCGAAGACTGGCTGAAGCTCAGGCCGGAGCAGAGCTGCGAGGGCCTCGGCATCAATTCGATGTGGCGGGTGAACTGCTATGCCGAGGACAACTGGCCGGCCATGGCCGACTGGCTGGTGACGGAATGCTCGCGCTTCGAGCGCGCCGTCACCGACGTGCTGGGAGAGGGATAGCTATCAGGTGTTGGTGCAAAGCATCGGATCCTTCTTCGGCTCGCGCTGGCAAGGCGCGGTGCCGGTCGAGCGGCTGTTCTGGCGCGATCTAGTCCTTGTCGGCACGGCGATCAACATCGCCTCGTCGGTGGCCGCGCTCATTCTGCTCGGCTTGAAGCTGCCGCTCGCCGTCGTCCTGGCGGTGCATTTCGCGCCCGTGCCCTACAACATCTTTCTGACCTTTGCCGTCTGGCGAACCACGGAAAAATCCAGTGGCGACAAGGCTTCGTTGATGACGCTCGGGGCTACGCTTTGGCTGATCCTGGTGGTGGTTGTCTGAGAAGATTGACACGAAAAAGGGCGGCCGAAGCCGCCCTTTGAAGATGGTGGTCAAGCTGCGGCTTAAGCCGCCGGCTCGAATTTCAGCGCCACGCCGTTGATGCAATAGCGCAGGCCGGTCGGCGGCGGGCCGTCCTCGAAGACATGGCCGAGATGGCTGCCGCAGCGGGCGCAGTGGCATTCGGTGCGGACCATGCCGTAGCTGCGGTCGACGGTGTTTTCGACCGAACCGGGCACCGGATCATTGAAGCTCGGCCAGCCGGTGCCGCTCTCGAACTTGAGCTTGGATTCGAACAGCGGCTGGTCGCAGCCGACGCAGGAAAAGGTGCCGGCGCGCTTTTCGTAGAGCAGCGCGCAGCTTCCGGGCCGTTCGGTGCCGTGGCCGCGCATGACGGCATATTGCTCCGGGGTCAGCCGGGCTCGCCATTCAGCGTCGGTGCGGGTAACGGGGTAGGTGTGGGTGTGGGTGTCCATTTGATCTCCTCAGCCTTGGCGGCTTGTTGTTGGTTGCAATCTGTTTTCGTCCCAACATAGGCATTTGTTACATGTCTGCCCAGCACCGAGATGTGCTCGAATCCTCAATGCTAGCGTGAAAGCTGCTTGGTCGCGGCTTCCAACCCGGCCAGCGTCAGTGGGAACATGCGGCCGCCGAAGAGATCGCGGATCATCGCGATCGAATGGGTGAAGCCCCAGTTTTTCTGATTTTCGGGGTTCAGCCAGACCGCATTCGGCCATTGCTGGATGAGGCGGCCAAGCCAGACACTGCCGGCTTCCGTGTTCCAATGCTCGACCGAACCGCCGGGATGCGCGATCTCGTAAGGGCTCATCGAGGCATCGCCGACGACGATCACCTTGTAGTGGGGGCCGTATTTGTGAAGCAGATCGAAGGTCGGGATGGTCTCGGCATGCCTGCGCCGGTTGTCCTTCCAGACGCCCTCGTAAAGGCAGTTGTGGAAGTAAAAATATTCGAGCTGGCGGAATTCGGCGCGGGCGGCCGAAAACAGCTCCTCGATGCTTTTGATGTGGTCGTCCATCGAGCCGCCGACATCGAAGAACATCAAGAGCTTCACGGCGTTGCGCCGTTCGGGGCGCGTCTGCACGTCGAGATAGCCGTGCTCGGCGGTGGCATGGATGGTGCCGGGCAGGTCGAACTCTTCCTCCGCACCCTCGCGCACCCAGCGACGCAGGCGCTTCAGCGCCACCTTGATGTTGCGGGTGCCGAGCTCGACGGCGTCGTCGAAATTTTTGAACTCGCGCTTGTCCCAGACTTTCACCGCACGGCGATTGCGGCTTTCATGCTGGCCGATGCGCACGCCTTCGGGATTGTAGCCATAGGCGCCGAAAGGCGAAGTGCCGCCGGTGCCGATCCATTTCGAGCCGCCCTGGTGGCGGCCTTTCTGCTCCTCCAGCCGCTGCTTCAGTGTCTCCATCAGCTTGTCGAAACCGCCGAGCGCCTCGATCAGTTTCTTCTCTTCCTCGGTCAGGTGCTTTTCGGCGAGCCGGCGCAGCCATTCCTCAGGGATGTTGGCGACATCGACTGCATCGGGGCCGGTGAGCGCCTCGATCCCCTTGAAGACATGCGCAAACACCTGGTCGAAGCGGTCGATATGGCGTTCGTCCTTCACAAGCGCGGCGCGGGCGAGGTAGTAAAAACCCTGGACGTCATAGTCGACCAGCCCGGCCTCCAGCCCTTCCAGCAGCGACAGATATTCCCTGAGCGAAACGGGAACCCGCGCGGCCTTTAGTTCGAGAAAGAAGGGGAGGAACATGGTTGGCCGTTATCTATGCCGAACGGTCACGGCGGAGTCGCCACGGGCACTGTCGATTTCGCCGGATTGCAGAAGATTTGCCACAGTACGTGGGTTGGGCATGGGCAAGTGCTTTGCGATTCGGGCTTCCGCCCATTCGCGCGTAGCCGACGCGGCATCGGCTATCGCTTCAGCCGGGTTTGCGCCGGCCCCGTGGCAGCCGGCGAGATCGGGCATCCGCACTCCCCAAACGCCGTCACTGCCATCCAGGATTCCGACATAGCGGATCATTCGGCTCCTTCCGCGTTATTTCGATCGCGCTCGCATCATAGCAGATCATACTCGATAAACCCTGTCCGCCGCGCGACATGGTCGTAGAGCTTGCGCGCTGTGGCGTTGGTTTCGTGGGTCATCCAATAGACGTTCTTGACGCCGATCTTGCCGGCTGCCTGCTTGACCGCTTCAATGAGGGCCGCACCGATGCCCTTGCCGCGCACATCAGGGTCGGCGAACAGGTCCTGCAGGTAGCAGCTGTTTTTCTCCGACCAGCCGGAGCGGTGATAGAGAAAATGGGTCAGGCCGACCGCCTTGCCGTCGAGCGTGGCGATAAACCCCTTCGGTTCGAATTCACCTTCCGTGAACAGTCGTTTCCAGGTGATGTCGTAGACCTCGTCCGGCAGCCTGGTCTCGTAGAAGGTGAGGTAGGCAGTCCACAGCCGCCGCCAGTCGGCATGGTCGGCCAGCGCCAGCGGGCGGACGGTGATCTCGGTCATTTCGGTTCCTCCAAAGCCTTATCGGATTCCGGCGGAATCAGATCGGAAACACCATCGCCTAATCCACCGGCGAATTGTACTCGCGAAATGCGGTCGCCAGCATCTGCAGCGCGTCACGCGCGCGCGGCGCCAGATTGTGCGAATGCAGCACCACTTCGGAAGGGTCAAGCGATGGAAGACCAAGTTTGCGGCCAACCTCGATCAGGCCGGGCGGAGCGACGCAGTGAGCCAGCGCCGAAACGGCAAAGCCCGCCGATATCGCAATGTTGACGGCCGCGCCGCCGCCGCCGACGAAGGCCTCCTCCCAGGCGATGCCTGCTTTGTCCAGCGCCTCGACCGCCCGCACACGATCCGGACAGTTGCACACGGTGCTTAAGAGCGCGAGGCGCAACGGCGTTCCGCGCTGCCACTCGAAGGAAGGTGCTGCGAACCAGCCATAGTGGTTGCGCGACAAGGTCCGGCCAGGACGGCTGTCGCCTTCGCGGTGCACGATGACTGCATCGAGCTCGCCGTGATCGAAAGCTTCCTTGAGCACCGTGCTGGTATCGATCCTCAAACTGAGCGTCAGCGATGGATCGTGCGCATGGAGCTGGGCAATCAGAATGGACAGCGCCGGACCGGCGGCATGATCGACAAAGCCGAGCGCAAGCCGGCACGGTGCTGACGCAAACTCCGCCATGGCGCGCTCGTGCGCGGCAAGGAAGTCACGCGCGGCGGGGAGGAAGACGGCGCCTCGTGCCGACAGGCTGACGCGGCGCGGCGTTCTTTCGATCAATCGCGCGCCGAGCTTCTCCTCAAGGCGGCGCAGCTTGACGCTGATCGTCGCCTGCGTGCTGCCCAGCGCCGATGCCGCCTGGGTGAAGCTCTGCAGATCGGCCACCATCACAAAGGTTCGTACGGCGTCCACATCAAGACTGATCATCGCAGCACTCCATTGGGCCAATCATTCCGTTTTGTCATTTCTGATATAGCCGAGCATAGCCTTTTTTCATGGTCGAGTCTCCTCTATCTCAAACTGGTCGCGGTTTGAAGAGCGCCTCATGCTCGGATGGAAAGAGATCGATATGCCAATTCAACGAAACACCATAGCGCTCACCGGCGTGTGCCTGGCGTCGCTGCTGTTCGGGCTCGAAATCTCCAGCGTGCCGGTGATCCTGCCGAAACTGGAAAGCGTGCTCGCCGCCGATTTCAAAGACCTGCAATGGATCATGAACGCCTACACCATTGCCTGCACCACGGTGCTGATGGCGACAGGGACATTGGCCGACCGTTTCGGCCGCAAGAGCGTGATGGTGATCACCACCGTCGCCTTCTGCCTAGCCTCGCTGCTGTGCGGCCTGGCGCCGAGTGCGGCGCTGCTGATCGCCGCCCGCTTCCTGCAAGGTCTCGCCGGCGGCGCGATGCTGACCTGCAGCGTCGCCGTGCTGTCGCATCAGTTCCAGGATGGCCGCGAACGCGGCAAGGCTTTTGTCGCCTGGAGCGTCGTCTCAGGCATCGGGCTTGGTTTCGGTCCCGCCATTGGCGGCCTGATCGTGGCGCTGTCGAACTGGCAGTGGGTGTTCCTCATCCACGTGCCGCTGGCGCTCCTGGCGCTCGCCTTCATCGGCGCCGGTGTCACGCAATCGCGCGATCACAATGCCCAGAAACTCGACTGGGCCGGCATGCTGACGCTGTCGGCTTCTGTGTTCGGCTTCTCCTATCTGATCACGCAAGGTGCGGATCTCGGGACCAGCGCCCGCATCGGCGTGATATCAGCCTCCGTGGCTGCGTTCATCGCCTTCCTCGTCGCCGAGAGGGTCAATCCCTATCCGATGTTCGATTTCGCCGTGTTCCGCATCCGCCAGTTTTCCGGCGCGATCATGGGCGCCATCGGCATGAATTTCAGCTACTGGCCGTTCATCATCTATCTGCCGATCTATTATTCCGGCGTTCTCGGCTATGACAGCACGACGACCGGCCTGCTGTTGCTCGTCTACACGCTGCCGTTCATGGTGATGCCGCCGATCGCCGAGCGCATTCGCGCGCGCTATCAGGCACGAATTGCCATCCCGCTCGGTCTGCTGACGCTAGGGATCGGTTTCATCGCCATGTGGATCGGCTCCAGGCTCGAGGGCGCCACCTGGCTGACCATGCTGCCCGGCACGCTGATTGCCGGCATCGGCATCGGTCTCACCAATTCGCCGACCACAAACACCACGACCGGCGCGGTATCGCCGGATCGCGCCGGCATGGCGTCCGGCATCGATATCAGCGCACGCCTGATCACGCTTGCCATCAACATCGCGGTGCTCGGCCTGCTGCTGACGCAAGGTATCGTTTCCCACCTGCAGGCCACACTCGGCGCGGCTTTGGAGCCGGATGAGTTGCGGGCACTGGCGGAAAGGGTCGCCACCGGCAATCTGGAGGGCCTTGCGCAGGGGACGCCGAAGCTCGCAGCCCTCGACCCATCCGGCGCCATCGTGCATGCCGCGCTGGTCAATGGTTTCGGCTGGGTCATGCTCTATTGCGGGATCGGCGTTCTCGCCCTGTCGGTCATCGGCTTCGTCATCTTCGGGCCGAAGCGCGTCGCGCCGCAGGAGACAGGGCTTGCGGCGGCCGAGTGATCGGCCGAAGCTCGCTCATAGCGCTCAGCCCGCCCGCCGATCCTTATCCCTTCCGCCTGGCCATGAAAGCAAGGCGCTCAAACAGATGCACGTCCTGCTCGTTCTTCAGCAGCGCGCCGTGCAGTTTCGGCAGCGCGTTCCTGGGGTCGGCGCGCATATCCTCGGGTGCGATGTCGTCGGCGACCAGCAGGCGGATCCAGTCGAGCGCCTCGGAGGTCGACGGCTTCTTCTTCAACCCCTGCACGTCGCGGATCTCGTAGAACTGGGTCAGGGCAGCACGCACCAAATTCTGCTTTATGCCGGGATAGTGCACGTCGACGATTTTGTGCAGCGTGTCGACATCGGGAAAGCGGATGTAGTGGAAGAAGCACCGGCGCAGGAAGGCGTCGGGCAGTTCCCTCTCGTTGTTGGAAGTGATGATGACGATGGGGCGCACAGCGGCGCGGATCGTTTCGCCGGTTTCGTAGACGAAGAACTCCATTCGATCGAGTTCCTGCAGCAGGTCGTTGGGGAATTCGATATCGGCCTTGTCGATCTCGTCGATCAACAGCACGACCTTCTTGCCGGCCGCGAAGGCGTCCCAGAGCTTGCCGCGCTTGATGTAGTTTTTGATGTCGTTGAATCTGGCATCCCCAAGCTGGCTGTCGCGCAGCCGCGAGACGGCGTCGTACTCATAAAGTCCCTGCTGCGCCCGGGTGGTCGACTTGACATGCCATTCGATGAGATCGAGGCCGAGGGCTGACGCCACTTGTCTGGCAAGCTCGGTCTTGCCTGTGCCCGGCTCGCCCTTGACCAGCAACGGCCGCTCCAGCGCGATCGCGGCGTTCACCGCCACCATCAGATCCTTGTCGGCGACATAGGCCGCCGTGCCTTCGAAACGCATACTTGCTCCTCGGTTGGTCAGCGCGAGCGTAAGGACGCTGCTTGACCTGTGCAAGGGCGAGCCGGCTGCGACCAAAGCGTGTGAGATCGAAATGGAAACATCGGCTCATGTCACTAGCGCTTGACCGACCAGCCGCCTATATTGGGCTTGGCGGTCTGCGCTTCCCGGCAGGAGAACATTTTCCCCGGGGCCTTAACGATCCTTAGGGAGCTGTCCCTGGGAAGACCCGTGGGTTTTCTCATACGGCGCCCACCTACTTTGTAGGTTCCCGGGATCGCTCTCTCCACCGGTTGTGTGGATCGTCACTTACCTGTATCCGCCCAGTTTGGCGGATGATGTGGTAGAAAACGTCGCTCATGAAACGTCACCCAGATCCGACCTTTTCTATCGTCCGCGCATGACATCTCCCAAAGACCTGAAAAAGCAGTTGCGCCTCGAGGCACTCGGCCGTCGCGATGCGCTCGATCCGCTGTGGCGGGTGGAGATCGCGCTTGAAATGGCCGAGACGGCGCGCGACCACCTCGCCATCGAGCCGGGTCAGATCGTTTCAGCTTTCTGGCCGATGCGATCGGAAGTCGACGTCAGGCCGCTGATGTTCGCCTTGCGCGAGAAGGGGGCCAGGCTTTGCCTGCCGGCCATCCTCGACAAGACCACCATCGTCTTTCGCGAACTGGTGCGCGGCGCGCCGATGGTCGAGATGGGTTTTGGCACGGTCGGTCCGCATGCGGAGGCCGAGGTTCTCGATCCCGCGGTGATGCTGGTGCCGCTCGCGGCCTTCGACAGCCGCGGTCATCGCATCGGGTATGGCGCCGGCTATTACGACCGCGCCATCGCCAGGCTGATCGACAAGGGCCAGCCGCCACGACTGATCGGCATCGCCTTCGATTGCCAGGAGGTGGGTCTGGTGCCGGATGAGGCGCACGACGTCATCATCCCGGAAATACTCACCGAGAGCGGTTTGCGCCGCTTCGACATCGCTTAAAAGACCGCGATCCCGCTTAACGCGTTTCCAAGACGTGCCGGATAGTATTCCGGCAACACAGTCCGAGCCGATGGCGGCCATCATGTTTGTCTTCGCACGCTTCCTGCTGATGCCGTTCGTCCTCATCGCGGTAACGCTGTTCGCGATGGCATTGCACATTTCCGGAACGGCCCTGCACCACCAGTTCGCCTGGCATCAGACGGTTGCCACAGTGACGGATGTCAGTTCCTACAGCGAAGCCCAGGGTAATGGCCTCACCGCGAAAGGCATCAACGTCGCTGTCACCTATGTCGCGAACGATGCACCGATGACGTGGTCCGGCAAGGGAAAGGACATCGGCCTCTACACGGCGTCCAAAGGCGACGCGGTGAAGTTGTATTACAACCCTGCCAATCCATCGATCCTCGATACCGCGGCGATGAAGGGCTGGCGCGGCGGGCTGTTGCTCCTGGCCGCTACTGGTGGGTTCACTGTTTTTTACGTGTGGTTCTTCTGGCTGCGCGGACGCACCGCACCGCCGGCGTCACCGATGATGCCTTCGGCAGTTCGCGTTGCGGGCGCGAGCGCCAAGCCGCCTCAACAGCAGCGTGGTACTTTCGGCCGGCGTTAGCGCCAATCGCCCGGGTAGCGCTTGCCTAGCGTCCGTGCCTCTGGATAGAAGTGGGCATGAGACTTCTCTTCCTCGGCGACATGGTGGGCAAATCGGGACGTACGGCGGTGTGGGAACAACTGCCCGGCCTGATCTCGGATTTCAAACTCGACTTCGTCATCGTCAATGGCGAGAACGCCGCCGGCGGCTTCGGCATCACCGAAGACATTTTTCGCGACACCATCGCCGCCGGTGCCGATGTCGTCACCACCGGCAACCATGTCTGGGACCAGCGCGACGCACTGATCTTCGCGCCGCGCGAGGAGCGCTTCTTGCGCCCGTCCAACTTCCCCAAGGGAACGCCGGGGCGCGGTTCCGGCGTCTATATCGCCAAAAACGGCGCGCGCGTGCTGGTCGCCAACATCATGGGCCGGGTGTTCATGCATCCCGAGCTCGACGATCCGTTCCAGGCTGGCGAGCGCGAGCTGGCCGCCTGTCCGCTGGGCGAGCAGGCCGATGCCGTGGTCATCGACTTCCATGCCGAAGCGACCTCGGAGAAAATGTGCTTCGCGCATTTCGTCGACGGCCGCGCCAGCCTCGTCATCGGCACCCATACGCACCAGCCGACGGCCGACCACCAGATCCTCAACGGCGGCACCGGCTACATGTCCGATGCCGGCATGTGCGGCGACTATGATTCCTCGCTCGGCATGGACAAGGAAGAGCCGCTCAACCGCTTCCTGTCGAAAGTGCCGAAAGGCCGCTTCGAGGCGGCGACCGGACCGGCGACATTGTGCGGCGTCGGCGTCGACATTTCCGACCGGACGGGCCTGGCCGAAAAGATCGCGCCGTTTCGCCGCGGGCCTCGGCTTGAAGAAACCGCGCCATCCTTCTGGTCGTGACATTGATATGGTGGAATATAGTACCTAACTGGCGACGAAACTGCTCTAGATCGTAGAGGGGACGACCTCCATGCAGCTCGTTGACTTCCTGGCGCCGCATTTTCAATTTGTTTCCGATCCAACCGCGTGGGTCGCGTTGCTGACGCTGATCGTGCTCGAGGTCGTGCTCGGCATCGACAATCTGATCTTCATCTCGATCCTGACCAACAAATTGCCTGAAGCGCAGCGCGCCCGCGCCCGGCGTCTCGGCATCTCGGCGGCGCTGATCATGCGGCTGGTGCTGCTCGCCACCATTTCGATCATCGTCCAACTGACGACGCCGGTGTTCACAGCGTTCGGCCATGGCTTTTCCTGGCGCGACCTGATCCTGATTGCCGGCGGCCTGTTCCTGGTCTGGAAGGCGACCAAGGAAATCCACCACACCGTCGATCCCGACGACCACAAGGATACGATGATGGGCGAGACGCTGCAGATCTCGCTTGCCGGCGCCATCTTCCAGATCCTGCTGCTCGATCTCGTCTTTTCGATCGATTCGATCATCACCGCCGTCGGCATGACCGACGAGATTGCCATAATGTACATCGCCGTGATCGTGGCGGTGAGCGTGATGATGCTGGCGGCAGGGCCGCTGGCCAATTTCATCGCCAAGAACCCGAGCATCGTCATGCTGGCGCTGGGCTTCCTGCTGATGATCGGCATGACGCTGATCGCTGACGGAATGGGCTATCATGTGCCGAAGGGCTACATCTACGCCGCCATGGGTTTTTCCGCCCTGGTCGAGGGCCTGAACATGCTGGCGCGGCGGCGCAAGAAATCCGGCGGCGGGCATTGATGCTGGCGCCGCGGGGGCGGCCCTAGCGCCCCGGCACGCCGTTTGGGTAGCGGTCGCCGATCAGGCCAAGCGAAAGGCCCTGTTCCAGCCATGCCTTTGCGCCGGCAAGAACCAGTGCGAAGCCGTCGGTCGAGCCGATCGCCTGCTTGACCTGCTCGTCGGCGGTGCCGGCGAAGCCGAAATTGCTGACCTCAAGAAAGGTCGCACCGTCAGGCGTTTCGGCGCCGGGCATCTGCGTGAATGTCCAGACCACAGTGGTCGGCGGATCGCTCCATTGCATGACGATCTTCTTGTTCTCGACGATCTCGCTGACATTGACCATCGCCGAGGCGCTATACATGCGCCACTCCCAGCGAACCTCTTTGCCGCCATCCAGCCGGCCGCTACTGTGGGTAAACCAGAATTTCGTGGTGATGGCCGGGTCGACGATCGCCTCGAAGACATCGGCGACCGGCCGCCTGATCAGCATGCCGGCTTCGGCAGTCGGCGTTTTGTGAATTTCCATCGATGCTCCTTCCTTGTCCGGTTTGCGCTCACCAGGCGTCGGGCTCGCGCACCATGTGAACGATGCTGGCCGGGTTGGCGATCCAGAAGCCGCGAAAGCCTTCGCCCAGGGGCTCGACCGCGTCGCAACGGACGACGCCGGCCTTGGCGAGATGATCCGCAATGGCTGCAGAATCGCCGGTGAAAAGCTCAAGCCAGACTTCGGCCTGGCTCAGCATCGGCGCCTCGTCGATCCACAGACGGTTTGGGCCAAGCTCGAAGCCGATGGCTGGCGTCTTGGCGGTGAATGGCTTCAAGCCGACGACATCACGATAGAAGGCGATCGTCGCCTCGTATTGATGCGGGGGCACTTTCATGGCGATGTTGATGCCGCCGGTCATTTTCGCGGTCATTGCGGGCTCCGTTGCGCTGTTCATCTGTTTGTCTCGTTGGCCGGCTCGCCCCTCATCTCGCCGCGGTAGTAGCCGTCGCGCAGATTGATGCCGTATTCGACATAGGCCTTCATGCAAGCCAGCATCTGCGACCAGCCCTCGCAATTGAGGTAGGATTTCTGCAGGCCGACCACGCCTTCCGGCCAGCCGGATTCAGCAATGGTCACAAGGGTGCCGCCATCGTCCAGCGGCTCGAAGTTCATCACGATGCGTGTCTTGTAGGCCGGCCTGTCGTCGGCATCTGTGGCATCCCAGCGCAACACGATGCGGCTGTCCTTGACCACTTCATCGACCTCGACCGGCACTTTTCCCCACCAGACGACACCGATGCCGGCTTCCAGCGGGGCGCTGGCGCCGCCGATGGTGGTGAAATAGCCGCTGAGCTTCACCGGATTGACGACTGCGTCGAAGACTTCTGCGACCGGTTTGCCGATGCGCCCGGAAACTCTGAATCCAAGAGACATATCCACAGCTCCTTCCTTGATTGGCTCGACAATATGTTATAGAAACATAACATGTCAAGCCAAACTGCGGACGATCACGTTTTCAAGGCGTTGGCGCATCCGCGCCGTCGCGAATTGCTGGATCGGCTGAAGGATGCGCCGCAGACGACCGGCATGTTGTGCGAGGCGTTTCCCGACATCGATCGCTGCACCGTCATGCTGCATCTCAAGGTGCTGGAGGAAGCCGAACTGGTGGTGGCAAAGCGCGAAGGGCGCGAGCGCTGGAACCATCTCAACGCGCTGCCGATCAAGCACATCCACGACCGCTGGATCAGCCAGTATGCCGGCCATGCGCTCAGCATTATCGACCGGCTGAAGTCCGATCTGGAGGGCTGAACCGGCGCGGCTGGACGAATTGAGCCGATTTATCTATAAGCCGGCCATTCCGACAGAGAACGCCGTGCATCCATCGCGTTGCACCTTGGACGGCTCTGAGAATTTGAATTCGAGTACCCAGGAGGACGAGGTGAGACCACCTCGCTCGGGATGCTCTAGCCGAAGACGACAGGGGTGCCATGGCTGGCCATTCACAGTTCAAGAACATCATGCACCGCAAGGGCCGGCAGGACGCGGTGCGGTCAAAAATGTTTTCCAAGCTGGCGCGCGAAATCACCGTCGCCGCCAAGAGCGGGACGCCCGACCCATCGATGAACCCGCGTTTGCGCCTGGCCATCCAGAACGCCAAGGCGGTGTCGATGCCGAAGGACAACATCCAGCGCGCCATCAACAAGGCGTCAATGGGCGATGCCGAGAATTACGAAGCGGTGCGCTATGAAGGCTATGGGCCGGGCGGCGTGGCGCTGATCGTCGAGGCGCTGACCGACAACCGCAACCGCTCGGCCTCGAATGTGCGCGCCGCCTTCACCAAAGCCGGCGGTGCGCTTGGTGAAACCGGCTCGGTGTCGTTCATGTGGAACCGCGCCGGCGAGATTTACTATCCGGCCTCCGCCGGCAGCGCCGACAAGGTGATGGACGCGGCGATCGAGGCCGGCGCCGATGACGTCGAGTCCGACGAGGAAGGCCACACCATCTACTGTGCGTTCGAGAGTATGGGCGAAGTGTCTAAGGCGCTGGAAGCCTCGCTTGGCGAGGCCGGATCGGTGAAGCCGATCTGGCAGCCGCAGAACAATGTCCCGGTCGACGAAGAGCGGGCGCAATCGCTGATGAAACTGGTGGCAACGCTCGAGGACGATGACGACGTGCAGAGCGTCTACGCCAATTTCGAGGTCGACGACGAGACCATGGCCAAGCTCAGCGCGGCATGATCGACCAGGACATTGGCGGAACTCAATCCGACATGAGCGAGCTGCACATCATCCGCATCACCTATTGCACCCAGTGCCAGTGGCTGCTGCGGGCCGGCTGGATGGCGCAGGAACTGCTCTCCACCTTCGGCACGGATCTCGGTGGAGTGACGCTGGTGCCGGGCACAGGCGGCATCTTCACCGTTTCCTGCAACGATGTGCTGGTCTGGGACCGCAAGCGCGACGGCGGCTTTCCCGATGCAGCCAAGCTCAAGCAGCAGGTGCGCGACGTCATCGATCCGGACCGCGATCTAGGCCATTCCGACCGCAAGGCCTAATCTGCGTCGAGATTCAGGTGAGGCCGGCCTGCAAATGACGGCTTCCTGCGCTTCCGGTGCACACGTACTTGAGTACGCTCCGCTCCGGTTCTCGGAAGCCACCATTTTCGACTCGACCTGACCTGAATCTCAACACAGCTTACCTTGCTTGACGACTTTCAGAGCAATGCGAACATGAAGCAGGCCATCGACACGATGGCGGTGATGGTGCGGACGTGGTTCCACATCACCCATTGATTCAGATGGTTCGCCCACACGGCTGCGCCATTGGCGCTGGCCGGGTCGACGGCGGCGAGCGCATCGTTGAGCGGCACATTGAAGACCATGGTCACGATCGGGTTGCCGATCAAATAGATCACGGCGCCGGCAAGCAGCCAGTATGAGCCGGACTGGCTCCACCCCATGAGAACGGCGGCGATAAGCACCAGACAGAGCAGGCCGGTGCCGAACAGCGCCGTCATGAAGGTGGGCGTGATCACCGTGATGTTGATCGAATTCATCGCTGCGATGCCTTGGGGGACCGGCAGCCGGGCAAGCGCCGCCATGATAAAGTTGGAAAAGGCGAAGAACACGCCGCCGACGACGCCCGAGCCGATGGCGGCGATGATGGTGAGGGTGGGAAGAAGCTTGATCATCTCAGTTGCTCCAGATGCCGGTTGCAGCGGTTTCATTTGCGTAGGCGGAAAAGTCTTTCGGCGCGCGGCCGAGCACACGCTGGACGCCGTCGGTCAGCGTCTCGTTGCGGCCGTCAAGCACTTCGGTGAACAGCTCGTTGAGCAGCCAGGCGATTTCGGGCGGCAGTTCGTATGCCGCCGTCGCGGCGGTGAATTCGTCATGCGAGATCTTGATATAGCGGATGTCGCGGCCGGTCGCCTTGGCGATCTCGGCAACCGCGTCGGCGAAGCTTAGCAGCCGCGGCCCGGTCAACTCATAGAGCTGGCCGACATGACCCGGTTCGGTCAGCGCAACGAAGGAAGCATCGGCGATGTCGTCGACATCGACGAAGGGCTCGCCAACAGGGCCGACAGGCAAAGCCACTTCGCCTTGCCGCAAGGACTCGACGAGAAAACCTTCGCTGAAATTCTGCGAAAACCAAGCGCAACGCAGGATCGTCCAGTCAGCGCCCGAGGCTTTGACCATCTCTTCGGCGCGCTGGGCTTCGGTCTCGCCGCGGCCGGAGAGCAGCACCATGCGGGTGACGCCATTTGCTACCGCAAGCCTGGCGAAGGCGCCGACGGTCTCGGCGGCGCCCGGCACGGCGATGTCGGGATAGTAACTGATGTAGACGGCGCCCACGCCCTGCATCGCAGGCTCCCAGGTCGCCGGAACCTCCCAGTCGAAGCGGGGGCTGCCGGAACGCGAGCCGATGCGCACGGGAATGCCCTGTGAGGTCAGCCGCTCGGCGAGGCGACGGCCGGTCTTGCCAGTGCCACCGAGGATCAGGACTGGTTTGGTGTTAGTCATTGGGGTTTTCCTTTGTTTGCAAATGTGAGTAATCCTCACATTTGCAAAACGTGATAAACCCTCGTATTTTGCGAGTCAAGCCGTTTGTTGGCAGATTTTGTCGAGACCGGAGGCCGTCATGGAAGACACAGCAACGCCCGCATCTGCCCAGGAGCAGGTCGCATCGCCGCGACGGGCGCCCACCCAGCAGCGCAGCCGCGAGCGGGTCGAGCGCATGCTGGCCGCAGCCTCGGCGCTGATTGCCGAGCAAGGCAGCGACGCCATACGCATGGGCGAGGTGGCGGAACGGGCCGCGGTGTCGATCGGCTCGCTCTACCAGTTCTTTCCCGACAAGCGGGCGATCGTCTGGGCGCTGGCCGAGCGCTACACCGCCGAAAGCCAGGCCTGCATCTCCTCGGCGCTCAAGGATGTCGTCGACGCCGAGGGCCTGCGGCAGGCGTTTTCGGAGCTGGTGGATATCTACTATCAGCTGTTCCTGGCCGAGCCGGTGATGCGCGACATCTGGTCGGGCACGCAGGCCGACAAGGCGCTGCGCCAGCTCGAACTCGCCGACAGCCGGGCGAATGCCGAATTCCTGACCATGGTGCTGAAGCGGCTGCATCCCGGCGCCGATCCGGTGGCGCTGGAGACGACGGCCTTCCTCGTCTGGCAGATGGGCGAGGCTGCCGTGCGGCTGGCGATCTCGGTCGACCGGCAGGAGGGCGACAGGCTGGTCGCCGCCTACAAGCGCATGGCGCTGCGGGAACTAGTCGGCGCCTGACCGGTGTCGCCCGCCTTCATTTTGTCTCGCCTGGCAACGGCAGGGCCGCGAGCTTTCGGTTTGACAGCCGATGCTCCAGCCGCCAGGCCTTCGGGGTGAAGCCTGTCACGCGCAGGAACTCGCGGTTGAAGTTCGATTTGCTGAGAAACCCGGCGTCGAACATGATGCGGGTGATGGGCTCGTCGCTGGCCGCCAGCAGGCGGCAGGCTTCGCCGATGCGCTGGTTGTTGACATATTGCGACACGCTCGATCCGTGGATGCGGTTGACCGCCGACGACACTTGCCGCGCCGACAGGCCGAGGCGCCTGGCGATACGGCCGAGGTTGAGGTCAACGTCCCTGTAGAGTTCTTTTGACCGCATCAGCGCGTCGACGGCCGCCGCGGCCGCGGAATCCTCGCTCGTCGCCCGTGGCGCGGCTTGCGGCCCATCGTCTTCATCGTCATCCAGAGGCGCGGTTTCGCTGGCCACCGCGGCTGCACCGCCAAGCAGCAGCAGCGCCAGCACATTGCCGGCGGCAATCACCGCGCCGGAATGGGCACCGCCGGTCCATTCGAGGTCGAGGCTGATGATGATGTCGGTGACCGGCGACGCCAGGATCGCCAGCGTCGTCACCAGCAGCGCCCGGTAGGAGCGCAAGACACCGTCCAGACGCGACTCGGCAAGGCCGTCCGGCCCGACCCGCGCAAGCCAAAGAAGGGTGACGCCATAACACAGGAAGACCAGCATGATCACGGGGCCTACCGGCTCGCGCCAGAAGATCAGCAGCAGGGCCACAAGACAGGCCGGCAACAGATGCGGCCACAGCGAAGCCAGGCGATGCCGCGAGCGTTCCCTCGCCAGACCGCTAAAAGCTATCCAGGCAAGCGGCGCGATCAATGTCGCCAACACCGCCTGGAAAGGCATGATTGCCCTGACTTCGTAGCCCCAGCGGATGCCGATCAGCACCGACTGCAAGGCGTAGGCAGCCATCAGCAGCATGAAAAACATGTTTTCGCGCAGATCGGCCTCGTTTCGGCGGATCATCTGCGCAAGCAGGATGACGAGCAGCAGGGCAACGACGAATGGCAAGGGAATGAAGATCATGATCGCAAGCGTGGTTCCAAGGCGGCCGACGATGGACCGGGCGGCCGACAATGACCTGGATTGCGTTCACGGTCGTCCCGGATCGTGATCGAGGTCGCGAAAATCGACGTCTCGGATCATCTGGGCAACGCTGCGGTCCTTTCGCGACCGCCCACCCATGATCGGAGACAATGATGAAATCCGCAATTCTCGTCTTGCTGCCCTTTGCCGCAGTTGCCCTGGCACCGCCGGTGGCCGGTGATGCCGCAAAGACGCTCGATCTCGCCGGTGTGACCGCCATCATCATCACCGGCGAGGCAAGCTCGGTCAAGCTGACCACTTCAGGTGCAGAACCCTACCAGGCGACGATCGGCAGCCGCCGCGAGGGCTGGTTTGCCAGCTGGTATTCGTCCTGGTTCGCCAATGACTGCCGCACCGCCAGCGACATGAAGCGGGAGGCCTCGACGTTGCGCATCAATGTCGCTCCGTCGTCCTGGCTGGATCCTTCGGATTGCAGGGTCGAGATCAACGCCAACATTGCGCCCGAGAGTTCTGTGTCGATCGAGCAGGCGGCCTTGCTGGCCAGTATGACGGGGAATTTCTCCAGCATCGCCATTACCGGCAAGGCGGCCGATGTTTCGCTCGAAGGGCATGCTTCACGCATCGATCTCAAGGGCGAGGCGCTGAGGGCCAATCTCGCCTATGGCAGCGTCCGGAAGGACGAGACTGTCGCCATTGCCGGCAAGGCGCTGGATGCCACGCTGACCTTCGGCCGGCAGGTTCAAATCAGCTACTCGGTGACCGCGTCGGCGTCCTTCGTCGACAGTTCGCTTGCCAACACTGCCGGCGCCAAACCCTCGATCGTGATCAAAGGCGATTTCGTCCGCGCCACGATCCGCTGAACAAAAAACCCGCCACAAGGGCGGGTTCCTGATCTGCGAAAGCCGATAGGCTTAAAGGCCGAACCCTTCGAAGCGCTTCTTGAACTTCGACAGGCGGCCGCCGCGGTCGAGCAGGGTTTGCTGGCCGCCGGTCCAGGCCGGGTGCGTGGTCGGGTCGATATCGAGGTTCATCGTATCGCCTTCCTTGCCCCAGGTCGAACGGGTCGAGTATTCTGTGCCATCGGTCATGACGACCTTGATGGTGTGGTAGTCGGGATGGATATCGGCCTTCATTGTCGTGCTTCCTGGCTTGTGGCGCTACAGACGGGCCCGTGGCCTGCGTCGATGCGCCCCTTTTTAAAACTCGAAGCCGCAGCTATTGAAAAGCCACGGCTTCTAAAACGGTCGGCGAGCCTATACATCAGCCGGAATTGAATCACAAGGCCACGGCAGGCGCATATTGAACGCGCCCACCTGGAAGCGGCCAGAGGAAACGGTCATGGCGGACATCAGCGGCGAGCAAGACGGGCGCAGGCGCTCGCTCGGGCCGCTCAGGCGCCTGTATCCCTATATATTCCGCTACCGCAAACTGGTCATAGGCGCCCTCATTTCGCTCGCCATCGCCGCGGCGACGACGCTGGCGCTGCCGCTGGCCGTGCGGCGCATGATCGACCACGGTTTCAGTGCTTCCGGCACCGTCTTCATCGCCGAATATTTCGCCGCTTTGGTTGGGATGGCAGCCATTCTGGCGGCGGCGTCGGCCGGACGCTACTACTTCGTCATCACGCTCGGCGAGCGGGTCGTCGCCGACATCCGCAGCGACGTGTTTTCGCATGTCACGACGCTTTCGCCGTCCTTCTTCGACACCGCGCAATCGGGCGAGATCGTCTCGCGGCTTGCCGCCGACACGACGCAGGTGAAATCCGCCGTCGGCGCCACCGCCTCGGTGGCGCTGCGCAACGTCATCCTCGGCCTTGGCGCGGTGGCGATGATGGTCGTCACCAGCCCGAAACTGTCGGGCCTGGTGATCGCGGCCATTCCGCTCATCGTGCTGCCGCTGGTCGCGTTCGGCCGTTCGGTGAGGCGCCGGTCACGGCAGGCGCAGGACACGCTGGCGCAAGCGACCGCCTATGCCAGCGAGCAGATCGGCGCGGTGCGTACGTTGCAGGCGTTCACCAACGAGACGCTGGTCACCGGGCGGTTCTCGGCCGCGGTGGAAGCCGCCTTCCAGGCGGCGCGCTCGTCGATCTTCTCCCGCTCGCTGCTCACCTTCTTTGCCATCTTCATGATCTTTTCCTCGGTCGTGGCGGTGTTGTGGTTCGGCTCGCGTGACGTGCTTGCCGGCACGATGTCGCCCGGCACGCTCGGCCAGTTCCTGCTTTACTCCGTGTTTGCCGCAGGCGCGCTGGGCGCACTGTCGGAAGTCTGGGGCGAGCTTGCCCAGGCGGCGGGTGCGGCCGAAAGGCTGACCGAGATACTCGACGAGACGCCGGCGATTCAACCGCCGGCCAATCCGCTGCCGCTGCCCGCCAAGGCGACAGGCGCGATCAGTTTCGACGACGTCTCCTTCTCCTACCCGGCAAGGCCGGACCGTGCCGCCGTCCACGGCTTGAGTTTTCAGGTCAAGCCCGGCGAGACGGTGGCGATCGTCGGCCCGTCGGGCGCCGGAAAGAGCACCGTCTTTTCGCTGATCCTGCGCTTCTACGATCCCGAAACTGGCCGCATCGCCATTGACGGCGTCGACGTGCGCGAAGCCGATCCGGCTGAAGTGCGGGAGCGCATTGCGATCGTGCCGCAGGATGTCACCATCTTTGCGGCAAGCGCGCGCGACAATATCGGCTTTGGCCGGCCGGGCGCGACGAATGCCGAGATCGAGGCCGCCGCCAGGGACGCGCTGGCCGACGAGTTCATCCTCAGGCTCGACAAGGGCTACGACAGCCAGGTCGGCGAGCGCGGTGTGACCTTGTCCGGCGGCCAGCGCCAGCGCGTGGCGATCGCCCGCGCCATCCTGCGCGACGCGCCGATCCTGCTGCTCGACGAGGCCACGTCGGCGCTCGACGCCGAAAGCGAAACGCTGGTGCAGACGGCGCTGGAACGGCTGATGCAGGGCCGCACCACCATCGTCATCGCCCACCGGCTGGCGACCGTGCTGAAGGCCGACCGCATCCTGGTCATGGATGGCGGCCGCATCGTCGAGGAAGGCACGCACCAGAGCCTGGTCGCCAAGGGCGGAATCTATGCAAGGCTGGCCAAGCTGCAGTTCGAAACCGGAGCAAGCGCCTTCAGGGGTGCCGCGGAGTAGCAACCCGCAATCAGGCGGGACCATACCGCTTGCGGAGATGCTCGGTGAAATACGCGGCGTTGAGCTTTTCCCCGGTGGCGCGCTCAAGCAGTTCGGGCGTCGACCAGCGGGATCCCTGCGACCAGATATTGTCGCGGCGCCAGTCATTGATGGCGGCGAAATTGCCCTTGGCGAGGTCGCTGTCGGCTGAAGGATGGTCGCGCGTCAGCGCAGCCCATTGCTGCGCCGCCATCATAGCGCCCAGCGTATAGGACGGGAAATAGCCGAAGGCGGCGCCTGGCCAATGCACGTCCTGCATCGGTCCGTCGGCTGGGTTGTCGATGGTCGAAAGGCCAAGATACTCCCGCATCTTGGCGTCCCACGCTTCGGGCAGGTCGGCCGCCTGCAGCCGCCCCGAGACCAGCTCCTGCTCCAACTCGTAGCGCAGGATGACATGCAGCGGGTAGGTTACCTCGTCCGCGTCGACGCGGATCAGGCCGCGCTCGACCCGGTGCACATGCGGCAGGATGTCGTCGAGCGACCAGGCTTCGCCGAGATGCTTTTCGACCACGGGCAGCGCCCAGCGCCAGAATTCGGGGTTGCGGCCGACCTGTTTCTCGACGAACAGGCTCTGGCTTTCATGCACCGCCATGCCGCGCGCCTTGCCGAGCGGCCAGTGCGCCCAGGCCTTCGGCAGGTTCTGCTCGTAGAGCGCATGGCCGGTCTCGTGCAGCACGCCCATCAAGGCCGACAGGAAGTCGGACGTTTTGTAGCGGGTGGTGATGCGCACGTCGCTCGGCACGCCGCCGCAGAAGGGATGGTGCGATACGGACAGAGAACCGTGGGTGAGGTCGAAGCCGACCGAAGCCATCATGGCGAGACCAAGCTCGCGCTGCCGGTCGATCGCATAGCTGCCGGAGAGCGGCTTCACGGGATGCCTGGCCAGGCGCGCTTCCTGCGCGGCCAGGGCTTCCGGCACGAAGCCCTTCAGGAATGTCTTCAGCTCGGTGAAGACCGGCGTGATGTCGGCGGCGCGGTTGCCAGGATCGTATTGCTCCATCAGTGCGTCGTAGGGATCGAGGCCGAGCGCGTCGGCGCGCAAAGCGGCTTCCTCGCGCACCAGCGCGATGACACCTTCGAGCGCCGGCAGGAAGCCTGCCCAGTCATTCTTGGCGCGCAGGTCGCGCCAGAGCTGCTCGGAGCGCATACGCGCCACCGTCTGGCGCTCGACGAATTCGACCGGCAGGCAGGTCAGGTTGGTGTATTGGCGACGCAGTTCGCGGACCGCCGCCTGCTGCTCCTCGTTCAGCGCCTCCTGTTCGGCGGCGGCGAGCCAGTCGGCGATCTCCGGCGCGGTAGCCCTGATATGCAGCATCCCGGCCAGGGACGACATGGCTTCGGCGCGCTTCTCGCCGCCGCCGACGGCCATGTGGGTCGCCTCGTCGGCGCCGAGGATAGCGAGCGCATGTTCCAGCGCTTCGAGCTTGTGGCCGAGATCATCGAGCTTCTGAAAAGACATGGCAGGTTCCGCGTTTTGGACCGCGGGAAAAGATACCAACGCGCCAGGATTGGCAACCCTCAAAGGTGGCTTTCGCCGATGCAGCTTGCGCCGATGAGTTTGTGCGTGGAATGCTGGCTGGCGGTGGAACACCGCCATGCAGGGGAGACTAAGATGATCGGCAATATCCTGGTCGGGCTGGTGGCCCTGATCCACCTCTACATCGTCTATCTGGAGATGGTGGCGTGGGACACACCGCGCGGGCACAGGGCGTTCAACCTCAAGCCGGACTTCGCCAGCGCATCGAAGGTGCTCGCCGCCAATCAGGGGCTCTACAACGGCTTCCTTGCCGCCGGGCTGATCTGGGGCCTCTATCTCGGCGCAGCCGGATTCCAGATCAAGGTGTTCTTCCTGCTTTGCATCGCCGTCGCCGGCCTCTATGGCGCGGCGACTGCCAGCCGGAAGATCCTCTATATTCAGACCGTGCCGGCGGTGCTGGCCCTCGCTGCGCTGTGGCTGGGCTGGTGACAAAAAAGACGCCCTCGGAGCCAGATCCGGGGGCGTCAGACAGTCCCTTCCTCATTCCTGGAGATATCAGAGCGGATCTCAGCCGTTCGGATAATTTCCGCCGTCGGAGCCATCACCGATCATGAAGCCGCTGCCGGTGTCGGACATCAGCCTCTGATCGACATTGTCGAGGCGGCGCAGCAGATCGTGATATTGCGCGGCCGGGATCCGGCCATGGTCCGAAGCGGCGACCCGTTCGGCGGCCTGGCCGATATGCGCAGCACGCAGATGCAGCCACTGCGCTTCCGAGGTCGAGATGCCCTTCGTCTCGCGCGCATCCGTGATGCCCTGTTCGACGCCCCGCACCTGCTCGATCAGGCCGGTCACGCGCGGACCGGTCATGTCGGTCGGGTCGCTGGCGTCGAGGGCGCCCTTGTGATGTCCGGCGGCATAGGCGCCGGCGAGTGGAACAGTGATCAGAAGTGTCGTGAGGGTTGCGGTCCTGAGAGTCTTCAAAGAGCGCATGATGTGCGTCTCCTCCTGCTATGGAAGGGGCAAGCGCTTTCGCTCCGCCTTCCGGAAGCGGGCCGTCCGGTTCCGTCGCGTCGCGATGGGAGGCATCGCCGGCGGTTCTCGGCCCTGCGCGTCAAAGTAGGAGCCCGGAAACGCGAAGTGTAATTAAAGAAAGATAATGTTTTCAGGCCTTGCCGACCTGGCGTTGCGCCCTAGAGTTGAGCCGGCAAACAATTTCGCGTGACTGAAAATCACCGTTCGGTGAGCTTCAGTTCAATGCGTCGGTTCTTGTTGCGGGCGTCTTCGGTGTCGGCGGGGTCGAGCGGCTGGAATTCGCCGAAGCCGGCCGCAACCAGCCGGTTGGCCGGCACGCCGTTCTCGATCAGGAACTTGACCACCGAGGTCGAACGCGCCGTCGACAATTCCCAATTGTCGCGATAGCGGCCGGCGCCGGACAGCGGCTTGTTGTCGGTGTGGCCGTCGACGCGCAGCACCCAGTTGATCTCGGGCGGGATTTCCTTTTGCAACTCGATGATGGCGTCGGCGAGCTTCTTCATCTCGACCTTGCCGGCATCGTTGATCACTTCGGAGCCGGTCGGGAACAGAACTTCCGACTGGAAGACGAAGCGGTCGCCGACGATGCGGATGTTCTCGCGATCGGCGAGGATTTCGCGCAGGCGGCCGAAGAAGTCGGAGCGGTACCGGTTCAGTTCCTGCACGCGCTGCGCCAGCGCGACGTTGAGCCGACGGCCGAGATCGGCGATCTTGGTGTTGGAATCGCGGTCGCGCGTTTCGGACACATTGAGGGCGTCCTCGAGCGCGCCGATCTGCTTGCGCAGTGCTGCGATCTGCTGGTTCAGGATCTCGACCTGGCTCAGCGCCTGCTGGCTGATCTGGCGCTGGCTGTCGAGTTCGCCGCCGAGCTCCGCGGCGCGCTGGTTGGCGGCGTCGCCGGCGCCGGCGCCTTGCGCGAGCAACTGCTCTAGCCGGCTCTTCTCAGCTTCCGCCGCCGACAGCGACGCCTGCAGATTGGCCAGCGAATCGTCCTTGTCCTGCGCGCTCGAGCGCTCCAGCGCCAGCAACTGCGTCAGTTCGTTGATCTGCGAGTTGAGGCGCGTGAGCGCCGTATCCTTGCCGGAGAGTTCGCGTCCGAGCAGGAACTGCGCCAGCACGAAAACGGTGAGCAGGAACATGATGGCCAGCAGCAGCGTCGACAGCGCGTCGACGAAGCCCGGCCAATAGTCGATCCGGCGATCGGTGCGCCGGCCCCTGGCGAGAGCCATGCTAGTGGACCCCGGGTTTCTTCAGCGCGTCGGCGATCTTTTCCAGCGTGTTGCGCATCGCCTTCTGCTCGTCCGACTGGGCCTCGACCCAGTCGCGCATGATCTGCTGCTCGGAGCGCATGTTCTTGACCAGTCCGGAAATGCCGTCGGCGAGATTGGCCATGGCGGTGGCGACGCGCGGATTGGAGCCGCCGCCGCTTTCCTGCATGCTGCGCAGCCGTTCCGACAGGACCCGGATCTCGTCGGAGGATTCAGTCTTGGCCGGGTCGGCGACGGCGATGTCGGAGGAGAGATCGGTGACCGAGGACAGCCAGTTTTCAAGCTCGGTATAGAAGCGGGTCTGCGCGCGGCCGGCCTGCAGGTCGAGGAAGCCTAGCACCAGCGACCCGGAAAGGCCGAACAGCGAGGACGAAAAGGCCGTACCCATGCCGGCCAGCGGCGCCGACAGCCCCTGCTTCAGCGAATCGAGCACGGCGGCGGCGTCGCCGGTGCCGGGATCGAGCGATTCGATGGTTTCGCGGATCGAGCCGATGGTGTTGAGCAGGCCCCAGAAGGTGCCGAGCAGACCGAGGAACACCAGCAACCCGACGAGATAGCGCGAGGTGTCGCGGCTTTCGTCGAGGCGGGTGGCGATCGAATCCAGCATGGTGCGCATCGAAGACGTCGAGAAGGCGACCGTCGAGGAGCGGCCGATCATCGCCTTCATCGGCGCCAGCAGCACCGGCTCGGTGGTTTCGGAACCGGCGCGGAAGGAATTGACCCAGCGCACTTCGCGAAACAGTCGTCCGACCTGGGCGAAGGCGAGCAGGATGCCGACCACAAGGACGCCGACGATGAGGCCATTGAGGCCGGGATTGCTCCCGAAAGCGGTCGAGATCTGGCGGGTGAGGATGGCGGCGATGAAGGCGACGATGACCAGGAAGATGACCATGGTCAGGAGGAAGACCTGCGGGCTCGACAGTTTGTGCGGATCGTACATCAGGACATCAGAACGCCTGCCCACGCCGAAGGATCTGAGAAAAGCCATCCGTGCCCCGTTTCCGATGCTCTATTTGCCTTGACGCAATTCCGAACGGGAAGCCGCTCATACTTCCCTGGAACTGCTCCAGTGCCGCCGATCACGTAATTCGCGACTCTAAACGGAATTGTGACCAAATTGAATGGCGCTTGGCAATATTGCCCGACTGTCGGGCCGCACCACGCCGTTCAGAGGCGGTTGACGACCAGGCAGTCGACCATGGCGGCAAGATGCAGCCCGGCGCCGGTGACGACAAAGCCGTGCCAGAGGGCATTGTGAAAGCGCAGGCGTTTCCAGGCGAAGAAGATGACGCCGCAGGAGTACACGATGCCGCCGGCGACAATCAGCGCGATCGAAGTCGTCGGCAACGTCGCCACCAGCGGCTTGACCAGGACGACGCCGCTCCAGCCGATGGCGAGATAGAAGACAATGGCCAGACGGTCGAAGCGGCCGGGCAGGAACACTTTCATGGCAATGCCGGTCAAAGCAGCGGTCCAGACAAGGACAATCATCGGCAGCGCCAGCGGCGAGCCGTCGAGCTGGGCCAGAAAGGGCGTGTAGGTCGCGGCGATCAGGAGGTAGATCGCCGCATGATCGAAGCGCCGCAAGATCCACTTCGCCGGCGACGTCACCGGCCACAGATTGTAGGTCAGCGAAATCGACAGCACAGTCAGCAGCGACACCACAAAGAAGGCGGCGGCGATGTATTCGCCGGGACCGGCATGGAAGGCGGCCAGTGCCAGCAAGGCCGAGCCGGCTGCTATCGCCAGCACGATGCCGACCGCATGGACGATGCCATCGGCGATCATCTCCGCACGCGAGTAGTGCCAACGCCCGACATAAGGGATTTCAACTGGCTGGTCTGGCTGCGCTTCTCGCGAGGATAGTGAAGGTATGCTCGTCATAAAAAATCCTGCGTCACCCTTATCTGGGCGGCCGCCGGGCAGTATTTCAAGCTTTGATTGCGGTTTTGCGACCGCGGCGCTTCAGCACGCCGCGCCGGCATGCCAAGTGATCAGCGCGCCGAAAGCGGCTTCTTCACCGCCTTGAGCAGCGCGCGCTGGATGACCTCGTTGCCGGCGACGAGCGAACCCGCCTCGAGCATATCCTGGCCTCCATCCATGTCGGAGACGAAGCCACCGGCCTCGCGGATCAGCAGCAGGCCGGCGGCAATGTCCCAGGCCGACAGGCCGGTTTCCCAAAAGCCGTCCATGCGGCCGGCCGCGACATAAGCGAGATCGAGCGCCGCGGAACCCAGGCGGCGCACGCCCGAGACCTCGGCCATCACATTGCGCAACTCGACGAGGAAATTGCCGTGCTGGCCGCGGCCGAGATGCGGCACGCCGCAGCCGATGACGCAGTCGGTGAGCTTGCTGCGGCCGGCAACGCGCAGCCGGCGATCGTTCATGAAGGCGCCGCCGCCGCGCTCGGCGGTGTAGAGCTCATCCATTGCCGGATTGTAGATGACGGCGGCGACCAACTGGCCCTGTCGCTCCAGCGCGATCGAGATGGAAAAGATCGGAATGCCGTGCAGGAAATTGGTGGTGCCGTCGAGCGGGTCGACGATCCAACGGTGCTGGTCGTCGTCCCCTGCGATCATGCCGCGCTCTTCCATCAGGAAGGCATAGCCCGGCCGCGCCTTCGACAGTTCGGCAAACAGGATGTCCTCGGCCTTGCGGTCGGCTTGGCTGACATAGTCGCCCGGTCCCTTCATCGACACCTGCAGGTTCTGCACCTCGCCGAAGTCGCGCGACAGCGAGCGGCCGGCCTTCATGGCGGCCTGGACCATGACATTGAGAAGTGCGGAGCGTGCCATCGTATCTGTTCCTGCCTACGCGTCAGTCTGCGCGGCGCATGTAGGTGAGTTCGTTGGTGTCGACGACGATGCGTTCGCCGGCGCCGATGAATGGCGGCACCAGCACGCGGATGCCGTTTTCCAGCACCGCCGGCTTGTACGAGGACGCGGCCGTCTGGCCCTTCACCACCGGGTCGGCCTCGGTGATGGTCAGCGTCACCTGGTCGGGCAGCGAAATGCCGATCGGCCTGTCCTCATAGAGCTGGACCGTCACCATCATGCCGTCCTGCAGGAAGGCGGCGCGGTCGCCGACGAAATCCTTCGCCAGCTCGAGCTGCTCGTAGCTCTGCGTGTCCATGAACACCAGCGCGTCGTCCTGGGCGTAGAGGAAGGAAAAATCTTTCAGATCGAGCCGGATCTGCTCGACGGTCTCCGCTGAGCGGAAGCGCTCGTTGAGCTTGGTGCCGTTGATCAGGTTCTTAAGTTCGACCTGGTTGTAGGCGCCGCCTTTGCCGGGCTTGACGGTGTTGGTCCTGACCGCCACCCAAAGGCCGCCATCGTGCTCGATGACATAGCCGGGACGGATTTCGTTGCCATTGATCTTGGCCATGATGAGATTGATCCGGGATGCTAGCAACGGCTTGGCCGTTGATATGAGGATGGTCGCTGGACAAGCGATTTCGGGCTCCCAAGACCACAAATCGGCAGGAGAGGCAAGGGATGCCAGATCGCCCGACAAGGGCTGGTAGCCTCAAACCTGGGCCGCAATGACTTTGCCGACGGCCTCGACGATGGCGTCCGCAGCCTCAGTCTGCCGGTTGAGATGAGGCGAACGAAGTGCGGCGACCTGCAAGGAAAGGTCGACATCTTCCGTGTTGACCAGCATGAGGCCGTCGGGAAGTCCGCGCCTTGCAAGACGCAACGGCACTAGCCCAAGGCCGTGCCCCCGACGGACCCATTCCATCTGCAAGGCCGGATCCTGTATCTCCGCCGCGATCTCGAAATAACGCCTTCCGCCGACCAGAACGGACATGAGTTTCTGGCGCGCGTCGCAAGGGGCCGGACTAAGCACCCACGGCATGGGTGTCCGGCCACCGTCTTCCGGATCGGGGACGGTGGACGCAGCTATGACGCCAAGACGTTCAGTGCCAAGCGCTTCCGGGCCTGGCTTATCCGACGATCGCAGAACAATCGTCACATCGAGCTCGCCGCGTTCGAATTGATCGATCAGTTCGGCGCTCCAGCCGGTCTTGAGCCGTAGCGACACTTTCGGGAACGCCGCCGCGGCGTTGCCGATGGCCCCGGCGATGTCGCGGTCCGAGAGGCCATGGGCGAGACCCAGGCGGAACAGTCCTTCCGGCTCGGTCTTTCCGGCGAAGGATTTCAGCGCTTCTACGGAAGCGATGATATCGCGTCCGCGCGCCAGCACTTCCAGCCCCGTCGGCGTCAGTCGCGGCGGCTTTTGCCGGCGGTCGAGCAGCGTCGTGCCAAGCATGTCCTCCAGCCGCTGGATTTGCCGGGTCACAGCCGGCTGCGTCAGCGGCAGGCGCCGGGCGACCTTCTGGATCGAGCCCTCCTCGGCAAACAGGGCGAGCGTGCGCAATTCCTCAAGCATAGCTAGAACCATGTCTCGTAAGCATAATCATTGTAAACATTATGAATTTGAAATCCATCGCCTGGCAAGCAATTTTCCTTTCAAACGAAAGGACGACGACAATGAAGGCGATCGAACTGCAGCAGCCGGGCGGCATCGACAATCTCAAGATGGTCGAACGACCAATGCCGGAGCCCGGCCGTCAGGAGATGATCGTCCGCGTCAAGGCGACGGTGCTCAACTATCGCGATGTCGAGATCGCGCGCGGCAGCTATCACACGACATTCCCCTTGCCGCTGGTGCCGCTTTCCGACGGCGTCGGCGAGGTCGTCGGGCTTGGCCCCGAGGTCAGCCGCTTCAAGGTTGGCGACCGGGTCTGCGGCACCTTCTGGCAGCGATGGGTCGGCGGCAGCTTCGCCATGGCCGAACCTTCCTACCAGCGCGGCGGCCCGATCGACGGTTTGCTGAGCGAATTCGCCCGGCTGGACGAACAGGCGGCTGTCATCGCGCCGGCGCATCTCAGCGACGTAGAGGCGGCGACATTGCCTTGCGCCGCCGTCACCGCTTGGCATGCCTTGTTTACGGAAGGCAACCTCAAGCCGGGCGAGACCGTGCTCAGCCTCGGCACGGGCGGCGTATCGCTGTTTGCCATGCAGTTCGCGAAGGCGGCCGGCGCGCGGGTCGTCGTTACGTCGAGTAGCGATGAGAAACTTGTCCGGGCCAAAGAGCTCGGCGCGCATCACGGCATCAACTACCGCGACAATCCGGACTGGTCGTCGGCCGTGCTGGCGCTGACCGATGGCCGTGGCGCGGACCACATCATCGAAGTCGGTGGTCCCCAAAGTTTCGCGCAGTCGCTCAAGGCGTCGGCGCGCGGCGCCCAGATCAACGTCATCGGCTATCTCGGCGGCAGCGAAGGGGTGATCAATCCGCTCGACATCTTCCGCCGCCAGGTGAAAGCACGCGGCATACCGGTCGGCTCGCGCGAGTCCTTCGAAGCGATGAACCGGGCGCTCGCCGTCAATCGGCTGCGGCCGGTGATCGACCGGGTCTTCCCATGGGCAGAGGCAGCGCAGGCCTTTCGCCATCTCGAACACGGCTCTCCCTTCGGCAAGGTCGTGCTGGATCATACACAGTGACGTTGCGTGTCAGGGCAGGCGGTTGGCCTTCTGCAAGGCTTGCTTTGTCTGATCGTCGGTCAGCCCTTGCAGGAAATCGTCCATCTCCGGATCGATAAGGCCGGCGCGGCGGGCGACCACATACCAGGCCCCGGCCAGGATCAGGTCGGGGTCGGTTCCGATGCCGCCCATATAGAGCTTTGCCAACCGGTTCTGGGCAGCGACATTGCCGCCTTCAGCTGCCTGCTTCATCCAGTTGAAGCCGGATTTCAGGTCGCGAACACCGCCCCGGCCCTCGATCATCCAGGCGGCAAGATCGATCTGCGCGGTGTCGTAGTTCTGCCTGGCAGCCTGTGCCAGCAAGCTGCGGGCCTTTCCATCGTCGCGGGTCTTGCCGCCGACGCCATTGGCATAGACCTGCGCCATCGCATACTGGGCGTCGGCAAGCCCTGTCGCCGCGGCACGCTCATAATAAGGCACAGCCGGGGCGAGGCCGGCAGCGCCCGGATCCTGCTGCACGAGCAATTGCGCGAAGTTGAACTGCGCCAGCCGGTTGCCGGCCTCGGCGGCGGCCTGCATCAGCGCATAAGCTCCCTTCTCGTCCTTCTTGACGTAGCGGCCGTCGAGCAGCATCAGCGCATACTGGAACTGCGATTCAGGAATCCCCTGCTCGGCGGCCTGCGCATACCATTTGGCGGCTTCCGCTGGGTTGAGCGGCACGCCCAACCCGCGCGATAGGATCTCGGCCACCAGCGTTTGCGCCGCCGGGTCGCCATTCTGAGCCCGCACCAACGCCAGATTGTAGGCCGTCTTGTAAAGGCCGCGCTGGAAAGCGCCATAGGCGGGGTCCGCCGGCTTGGCGCCGAAACGTTCGGGGTTGATGGCGTCGGCCGACGGCAGCGGCGCGGTGGTCGCGGGCTGGGGACCCGTCTTGTCGATCGGCGTGTGGATATGGACGCCGAAATCGGTGGCACCGGCTTTTGGGGCACCCGCATCGGGGGCGACCGCATCCGGCACGCTGAGGGCGGGCGGGCTGGTGTCCGGCCTCGGCAGCGGCAGCGGAACGGTCTCCGCCGCGATCGCTGCCCCGCTCATCAGGGCTGCGACGAGAATCGCGAGAGGAAGTCCAGGTCGGCGCACGTCAGCCCTCGAAGCGCGGCGCGGTTTGGTCGAGCAGCGCATTGGCGGCAGCAATCGCCGCCTTCGGATCGGCGCCTTCGGCGAAGACGGCGCTGGACAGCGCCACGAACTCGGCGCCAGTGGCGGCGACCGCTTCTACCGAAGCGATGGCGGAACCGGCCATAACGACGCAAGGGATCTCAATCACGTCCGCCCACCATTGCCCGAGCGACAGGTTGCGCGGATGCGGTTCCGGCTTGTTGTCGTAGCCGAAGCGGCCGAAGAAGATGTAGTCGGGTCTGGTTTCGCCGAGTTCCAGCGCGTCGTCGCGCGTCTTGGCGCCACCGGCGCCGACCATCATCTTGCCCTGGAAGTGTTCGATGGTCTCGGCGAGCGCGTCCTTGGAAACCTCGACATGAATGCCGTCGGCCTGGACACGGCCGGCAATGCGGGTATCGCCGGCGATGATGACGGCGATGCCGGCCGCTTGCGCGGCCGGTACGATCTGTTCTGCAAAAGCCTGGAAGGCAGCCTCGTCCATGCCGTTTTCAGGCAGGATCAGCGAAGCGATATCACCGCCGTCGAAGGCAGCCGCAATGCGGCGCGCCGGAGCGTCCCTGGGTGCGATCAGCACGATGCGGCAGCGGTTGGGGGGTGTTGCGTCGTTCATTGGCTTTCGATCCCGGGTTTCGCCTATGCCGGGCGAAGATGGTTGCATTGCGGCATAGAACAAAGCGCCCGCCTTGAACAGGCGGGCGGGGATCGATGCGATGGCTTTGGTTTACGATCGCCGGCGAGCCGACGCTCTGCGGCTCATTTGACGGCTTGCGGGCTTTCGGCCGGCGATCTGGCCCTCCACAAAGTCCAGCCGAGATTCATGCCGGCGGCGGCGATCAGGATGGCGGCTGCGCCGACGAACTGGGCCGGATGCAGCCGGTGGCCGAAGGCCATCACATCGACCAGGATCGCAACGACAGGATAGATGAAGGACAGCGACCCCTGCAGATGCGTCGGCAGTTTCTGGATGGCGGCGTACATCAATATGTACACCAGGCCGGTGTGAACGACGCCAAGCGTGGCCAGCATGGCCCAGCTCCAGGCATCGGCGGGCAAATGCGAGAGGTTGGCAAAGGGCGCCAGCATGACGACGCCGACGCAGACCTGGATCAGCGCGATCAGATGCGGCGGGGTGCCCTTGAGCTTCTTGGCGACGATTGCCGCGACAGCCCAGAAGAAGGCCGCTCCGAGCGCCATGACGATGCCGATGACATAATCTGTGCCGGTTATGCCGGAACCGACACCCGCATCGGGCCCTGTCTGCACGATTAGCAGCATGCCGGCGAAGGCGATGCCGAGCCAGGTCAGCTTGGCCAGTGTCAGCCGCTCGCCGAAGAACAGCGCGCCGAAGCCGACCAGCATGAAGGGCTGCGTGTTGTAGACCGCCGTGGCAATCGAGATCGAGGCGCGGGAGAAGGCGCTGAACAGCAACAGCCAGTTGATGACGATAGCCGCGCCGCCAAGAGCGGCGATGGCAACAATGCGCAGCGTCAGCCTGCCGCGCAGCAGCCCGAGTGCCGCGCAGGTGATCAGCAGCGCCACCGCGCCGAAGGCGCAGCGCCAGAACACCACGTCCATAACGGGCTGGCCCGACATGACGACAAACCAGCCGATCGTGCCGACAATCGTCATCGCCGCCGTCATCTCGATCGTGCCGCGTACCGTGTTGTCCATGACAATACCTCTATCTGTTGAGGCCATAATCTCATGCCGTCTTGAGGGTTTATATACCCTATGAAAGGTGATATGGGGGCAGGACCTTATTTAATAAGGCGCGCGCTGCCCTTTTGCGAGGAGATGAAAATGCTGGACGAGTTGGACAGAAAGCTTCTCGACATCCTGATCCTGGATTCGCGGACTTCGTTGAAGGATCTGGCGCAGCAGGTCGGGCTGTCATCGCCGAGCGTCTCGGAACGACTGCGGCGGCTCGAGGAACGCGGCGTCATCCGCGCCTTCACCATCGAGATCGACCCGGAGGCGCTGGGGTTTCCGCTGCAGGCGATCGTGCGGGTGCGGCCACTGCCGGGCAAGCTGCACATCGTGCAGAAGCTGATCGAGGAGATCCCGGAATTCGGCGAATGCGACAAGGTCACCGGCGACGACTGTTTCGTGGCCCGGCTCTACGTGCGCTCCATCGGCGAGCTCGACAAGCTTCTCGACCGCATCGCCGACAAGGCGGAGACCAGCACCGCCATCATCAAGGCGCAGCCGATCCGGCGCCGTCCGCCGCCACTGAATTAAGCTCCAGCTTGTAGCCGATGTGGCTGGCCTTGAAGCCGAGCCGGTCATAGAAGCGATGCGCGTCCTGGCGGCTCTTGTTGGTGGTCAGCTGGACAATCTTGCAGCCGCGTTCACGGCACTGTTCGACCGCCCATTCCAGCAGACGCTGTCCCAGCCGTTCGCCGCGGCGGTCCGCGGCGACGCGCACAGCCTCGATCTGGCCGCGCAAGGCGCCCTGCAGCGACAGCCCGGCGAGATAGCTGATCTGCAACGTGCCGATGACGCGGCCGCTATCCGTCATCACGGCAAGAAACTGGTTGGGGTCGGCGTCGATGGCGGCAAAGGCGTCGCGATAGGCCTTGGCGAGTGGCTCGGTCGCATCCTCGCGGCTGCGGCCAAGCGGATCGTCGGCGAGCATGGCTACGATGGCAGGCAGGTCGGCCGCTTCGGCGCGGCGGATGTGGGGTTCGCTCATTGTCAAAAACCTGGGGTCAAAAACCTGGGGTCAAAACCTGGGGCCAAAACCTGGGGTCAAAACCTGATGTGCATCGGACGGCGCCCTTATGCATCGGCGGCGATCTTGCCGTAAATCCGGAACCGTCGCTTTACGCACAGTTGATCGACACGGCCGGCATTTTCCCGGTCGCGGCGCAAGGGTTTCTGGGCTATTGCAGGGCAACCGTCTTCCCTCCAGCATTTCCAGTTCATGTCAGGTCTGCTCGCCGATCCGTGGTTTTATGCCGCCGCCATTCCGGCGGTGATACTTGTCGGGCTGTCGAAAGGCGGCTTCGGCGGCGCTGTCGGCTTCGTTGGCGTGCCTTTGATGGCGCTGGCCATGCCGCCGGTGCAGGCGGCGGCCATCCTGCTGCCGATCCTGTGCCTGATGGACATCGTTTCGGTGTGGACGTGGTGGGGCGTCTACGACAGAAAGATGCTGGTCGACATGATGCCGGGCGCGGTGATCGGCATTGGGCTCGGCTGGCTGACGGCAGCGCTCGTAACCGAAGAGATGGTGCGGCTGATCGTCGGCGCTGTCGCGCTGATCTTCGTGCTGCGCTGGCTCTATCTCCAGTTCCGCCACGGTTCCGACCATGCGGCGGCGCCCAACCGCATCGCCGCCGCCTTCTGGGGCACCGTCGCCGGCTTCACCAGCTTCGTCGCCCATGTCGGCGGGCCCCCCTTCCAGGTCTATGCGCTGCCGATCCGGCTCGATCCGAAGGTGCTGTCGGGGACATCGGCGATCTTCTTTGCCGCCACCAACGCGCTGAAGCTGATCCCCTACTTCGCGCTTGGCCAGTTCGACACCGCCAACCTGACGGCGTCGGCCGTGCTGATGCCGCTGGCGCCGCTGGCCACCATCGCCGGCGCCTGGCTGGTGCGGCGCATGCGGCCGGAGATTTTTTATCCCTTCACCTACGCGACCGTGGCCGTGGTCGCGGTCAAGCTGCTTTGGGACGGGATCGCCGGCCTGCTCTAAATCCCGCTCAGGCGGCTGCCGGTTTGGTTCGCGGGGCGCTCGCAAAGGTCAGCGATGCACCACCAACGACCACGACCGCCATGGCGCCGAGAGTGGCGATGTCGTGCGCGGTCGGCTTCAGCACCATGTCGGCGACGACGACGATCATGATGACGAAATCGAACTTGACGATCCGTATCATGCGGCGCCCAAACGCTATGGCAGCCGGGGTCATGCCGTCCGCGGCAAGCATTGTGGCAAGCTTTTCGAACGAAGGCTTCAGCACGAGGATACCGGTCAGAAACGCGGCGGCGTAGCCGCAAAGGCCGATGACGACCCAAAGGTCGGAGAAGCCGGTCCATAGCGAAGTCAGCACCAGACCAGAAGCCAGGGTCGCGATAGACGCCGGCACGAACAGACGCAAGCCGAGTTTGTCCGTCGTTCTCAGCATGACCATCAGCGTCTCGTCGTCGCCGTCGCGATCGGCGAGTATCGAAACCAGCAGCATGGCGAAACCGCCGCCGAGCCAGAGGATCGCTGCCATGACATGCAGGAATTTGAAGAGAGAATACCAGTCCATTGCCGCTCCTTGTGCATCGTTCCGGGGGTAAACGCTGCTATCGCGCGTCTGCTTCCGAAGGAGGGCGGATTATCTCCGTACATGTATCCAGAAGATGCCGCGTGGGTGCCGGCTTGTTGCGGTGGCGCCGTCGCCGGATTTTACCGCCAGCCCGCACAATACCCGGCATTTGCCGGATAGACGCCGTGTCGGCATTGGCTGGTTTCGCGGCATGATCCTGAAACCTGCGGGGACTAAGCCGCTCGCGACCGACGCTCCATTTTGGCCGCGCGCGGTCGGACCAAGTCTGCAACAACCAACGAGGGTATCCCATGCAAGGCGTAGCACGAAATTTCTTCACCCTGGCCGTCATCTATTCCCTGTGCGGCATGGCGCTCGGCCTGCATATGGCGATCTCCAATGACCATGGGCAGATGCCGACCCACGCGCACACCATGGTGGCGGGCTGGCTGATGTCGGCGGTGTTTGCCTTCTTCTACCACCTGTTTCCAGCGGTCGGGCAAAAGACGATTGCCGTCGTGCATTTCTGGCTGACGGCAATCTGCGGCATCGCACTGATGATTGGGCTTTACTTTGAACTTGCCGGCCATCCGGAGATCGAGCCGGTGCTGGCTTCCTCCTCGATGGGCTTTTATGCGGCGATGCTGCTGTTCGCCTTCATTTCCTTGCCGGCTGTGTGGAAGAAGGCATGAACAAGCTGACGATCAGGCTCCGGGGGCCGTTGTGCTGATACGGCACAGAAGGGCAGCGGTCGATCAAGAAATATCCGCGCCGTTAAGGGTTCATTAAGCTTTACAGGTGTTTACTATGTCCATCCAGTGATCTGGATTCTTACCGAGTGGTTGGAGCCACTTCGTTTGACGCCTCCCTGTTAAACTCCTGAGAGCCGCCTTATCCGCGGCTCTTTTTTTGTCTGCTTTTGGTCCGCTTGGCGCCCCTGCACAGGCGTTAACCGTTTGTTAAACATGTGCTTGCCTTCACCGGCGGCGAAGCGCATTTTCAAGCTTCAGTCATCTAGGGTGCCGGCGTGACGGCGATGAAGCCGAATCAGCCGACGGGGCAGTGCAGGGGCGTATCGATGAACGAGCCTTCGAAGGGCAGCGCGAAAACCATCAAGCTGGCGGAACGCCGGGTTTTCTCCCAATCCTTCAAACCGCTCTACCAGGAAGGCATGGGCCTGGTTGAGCAAGCAGCGGAATATCTTGACGGCAAGGGCCGGGCCGAGGCCAAGAAGCTGTCCAGACTGGCGGCGACGCTCTATGCGGCCGAATCGATGCGGCTGACCACAAGGCTGATGCAGGTCGCCTCCTGGCTGCTTTTGCAGCGGGCGGCAAATTCCGGCGAGATGACCCGCGACCAGGTCGCCTCGGAAAAATCCAAGGTGCGTCTCGACACCGCCTCGGCGCATGACGAAGCGGTCGGCTGGGGCGAACTGCCGAAGGATTTCCTCGACCTCGTCACCCGCTCGCTGCGCCTGCAGGCGCTGGTGCGCCGCATGGACGAAGAGATCTATGGCGGCGCGTTTGCCGAGACGCCGGTAACAGGCCGCCGCGCCAATCCGGTTTCCGACCAGATCACGCTGCTGAATACGGCTTTCGCTCGAGGTTAAACGCTTCCCGTTTCCGGTTTGTTCACATTTCCCTGACATCGCTGTGCGCCGGAGGTAGACTTCGCGCATGAGGGAAGCGATTCGCATTATCGGTATCGATCCGGGGCTGAGGCGCACCGGATGGGGCATCGTCGAGAGCCTCGGCAACTCGCTGCGCTTTGTCAGCTCCGGCACCGTACGCTCCGACGACAAGGCCGCGCTGGCGACACGGCTCTGCCAATTGCATGACGGGCTGGCCGAGATCCTGCATGCGGCCATGCCGCAGGAAGCGGCCGTCGAGCAAACCTTCGTCAACAAGGATGCGGTGGCGACACTGAAGCTCGGCCAGGCGCGCGGCATAGCCATGCTGGTGCCGGCGCGCGCCGGCCTCGTCGTCGCCGAATATGCCCCCAATGCCGTCAAGAAGGCGGTGATCGGCGTTGGCCATGGCGACAAGAAGCAGATCCACATGATGGTAAAGGTGCTGTTGCCGAAAGCCGTTTTCGACACCGAACATGCCGCAGACGCGTTGGCTATCGCCATCTGCCACGCGCATCACCGGCAAAGCGTCGCCTACAGGATGGCGCTGGCATGAGGGATCACGCATGATCGGCAAATTGAAAGGCACGCTGGACGAGATCGAGGAGGATTTCTGCCTCGTCGATGTGCACGGCGTCGGCTATGTCGCCTATTGCTCGGCGCGCACGCTGGCCGCGCTGCCTTCGCCCGGCGAGGCGGTGGTGCTGTTCATCGAGACCTATGTGCGCGAGGACATGATCCGGCTCTACGGTTTCCAATCGGTGCTTGAGCGCGAATGGTTCCGGCTGTTGATGAGCAATGTGCAAGGCGTCGGCGCCAAGGTGGCGCTGGCCATCCTGTCGACGCTGGCGCCGGCCGACCTCGCCAATGCGATCGCGCTGCGCGACATCGCCATGGTCAGCCGCGCGCCAGGCGTCGGCAAGAAGGTGGCCGAGCGCATCGTCACCGAATTGAAGAACAAGGCGCCGGCCTATGCCGGAACCGCCTCCGGCACCATCGGCCTTAAGCAGGAGCTCGGGGAAGGCGTGGCGCCGGCGCCGATCACCGACGCCGTCTCGGCGCTGGTCAATCTCGGCTATTCGCGCGACACCGCAGCCAATGCTGTCGCGGCGGCGCTGAAGACGGCCGGCGAGGACGCCGATGCCTCGAAGCTCATTCGTTTCGGGCTGAAGGAACTGGCGCGGTGAGTGATTGCTTGTCCGGTCCTTTGCCCTGTGCGAGGAAGGCCGCATGAGCCTTTCACCCCGCCTCATTGCCCCGGAAAAGCGCGGCGAGGATGCTGAGCAGACCTTGCGGCCGCAGACGCTCGCCGATTTCGTCGGCCAGGCCGCGGTGCGGGCCAACCTCAAAGTCTTCATCGAGGCCGCCAAGGGCCGCAGCGAGGCGCTTGACCATGTGCTGTTCGTCGGGCCGCCGGGGCTTGGCAAGACAACGCTGGCGCAGATCATGGCGCGCGAGCTCGGCGTCAATTTCCGCTCGACCTCCGGTCCGGTGATCGCCAAGGCCGGCGATCTCGCCGCACTTCTCACCAATCTGGAAGACCGCGATGTACTGTTCATCGACGAGATCCACCGGCTCAATCCGGCAGTCGAGGAAATCCTCTATCCGGCGATGGAGGATTTCCAGCTCGACCTGATCATCGGCGAAGGTCCGGCGGCACGCTCGGTCAAGATCGATCTTGCCCGCTTCACGCTCGTCGCCGCCACCACCAGGCTCGGCCTTTTGACCAACCCGCTGCGCGACCGTTTCGGCATTCCGGTGCGGCTCAATTTCTATTCTGTCGAGGAACTGGAGCAGATCGTGCGGCGCGGCGCCCGCATCCTGCAAATGCCGCTTGGCGACGATGGCGCGCTGGAGATCGCACGTCGCGCCCGCGGCACGCCGCGCATCGCCGGCCGGCTGCTGCGCCGGGTGCGCGACTTCGCCTCCGTTGCCGGCGACGGTCACGTCGACAAGCAGGTTGCCGACGAAGCCCTGACGCGGCTGGAGGTCGACGCGCTCGGCCTCGACGCGCTCGACCGCCGCTATCTCTCGATGATCGCGCGCAATTTCGGTGGTGGGCCGGTCGGCATCGAAACCATCGCCGCCGGCCTGTCCGAGCCGCGCGACGCCATCGAGGACATTATCGAGCCCTATCTGATCCAGCAGGGTTTCATCCAACGCACGCCACGCGGCCGCGTGCTGACCGCCAATGCCTGGCGCCATCTCGGCCTCGACGCACCGAAGGATCTGGCGCAGCAGCAGATCAACCTGTTCCAGGAAGAGTAACGGAGATTTGTCCTCCGGAACGGGCTGTCTGCGCAGAATTTCCTCAAGCCTGCCAGCGTGAAGGCGCATTCCTGGATGCTATCGGGCGTCGTAGTGTCGGCGCGAACTGCTCCGATCAAGCGTCGGAGCCAGAAAAGTGATCACCAGACGCGGGTTCCTGAAATTCGTCGGGGGTTCGTTCCTCTCGCTGGCGTCGCTCAGTGCCTATGCGGTCGGCATCGAGCCGATGCTGTTGACCCATGTGAAGCGCTACCGGCTGACGCCGCCGCATTGGCCGGCGGGCTTGAAGCTGCGCGTTGTAGCACTTGCCGATATTCACGCCTGCCGCCCCTGGATGACGCCTGAGCGGATCGCTTCGCTCGTCGAGGGTGCGAACGTGCTGCAGCCCGATCTGATCGTACTGCTCGGCGACTATATCTCAGGCATGTCCCTGGTGACGAACCGGGTGGAGGCCCATGAATGGGCGCCGGCCTTGTCAGGACTGAAGGCGCCGCTTGGTGTCCTGTCGATCCTCGGCAATCACGACTGGTGGCACGATCCTTTCGCGCAGCAGGCCGGAGCGGGGCCGACTGTGGCGCGCAAGGCATTGGAGGAAGCCGGCATCTCGGTTCTGGAGAACGACGCTGTGCGTCTGGAAAAGAATGGATACGGCTTCTGGATCGCCGGACTCGCCGACCAGCTGGCCCTGTTACCGAACAAGGCCGCAGGCCGCGACAAATCTGAAGGCCTCGACGATCTCGACGGCACGCTGGCCAAGATCACCGACCAGGCACCGATCATCCTGCTTGCGCATGAGCCTGACATTTTCCCGAAAGTGCCGTGGCGGGTTTCGCTGACGCTGTCGGGCCACACACATGGCGGGCAGGTCAGGCTGTTCGGCTATTCACCGGTGGTGCCGTCCCGCTTCGGCAACCGTTTCGCCTATGGCCATGTCGTCGAGAATGACCGCAATTTGATCGTGTCAGGCGGGCTCGGCTTCAGCATCGCACCGGTGCGCTTCGGCATGCGGCCGGAAATACTACAGATCGACCTCGGTTAGAGCATGCCGGTATTCAGGTGATGCCGGCCTGCAAATGAGGTGTTCCTGCGCTTCCGGTAGTCACGGATCAAAGTCCGCTCCGTTCCGGTTCTCGGACCCCTCATTTTCGACTCGGCCTGACCTGATTCTCGACATGCCCTAGGGCTAATGGAGCGAGCGGATTGCATCCATCACGGCGGGTTCGGCCTTTTCGCCGTTGAAGGCATCAACGATGCCGAAGGCGCCGCCAAAACTCCACACCGACCATGAGAAGCCATGCGCCTCGGCGCGCGCGATCATGTCTTTGACATAGGCGGCGCGGTATTTGGGCGGCATCACATAGGGATTACCATACTCCTGGCGGATCATGCCGAACTCGCCCAGCGTGATGTTTTCCGGCTTGATACCGTTGGCCTTCGCCCACGCTTCGACTTTTTCGAACGGCGCATCCATGACGCCGAGCTGCTTTTCCTCCGTGTCCATGCTGGCGACTTGTTCATCGAGATAGGCGAGCAGGCCGTTCCGTCTGGTCCATGGCGCCTCGGCTTTTATCTTGGCGCGGATCGCATCCAGCATCGCATCGAGTTCGGCGCGCGGCACCGCGGTCAGCGGATAGGGCAGGCCGGTAACATAGAGAATGAAATCGCCGGCCCAGGTCGCGCCCTGATGGGTCAGCAGGAACGGGTCGTAGGAGTGGAAGGTCCAGATGATGTTGTCGTCGGGGATCGACTTTGGGTCGATCCTGACCAGCGAAACCGCACTGGAATAACAGGCGCCGGTCAGGATCAGCGTCAGCCTGGTGGCCGAGGCGCGCGCGGCCGCGAACAGCTTTTGCTGACGCTCCGGCCACAGGCTGGTGCCATCGCTGTCGCAGTCGACGATCGGCTCGTTCATCGGCTCGAAAGCGACCTGCGCCGGGTCCTCGGTGGCCAGCGCGCGCGCCATTTTGCGGATCACCTCGACATAGGCGTCGAAGGTTGCGGGATCGTCCATCACCTGGCCCATGCCGATCTCGCGGCCGCCGCCGGCGGGGATTAGATGCATGTCGACGATCACTTTCAGACCGGCCCGGTTGATCATGCGCGCCGAGTCTCGCACGCTGGCATAGAGGTCGTCGCGCAGCGCCAGCGTCTGGTCCGACATAAACGGCGAGGGGTCGACCGGCATGCGCAGAAAGTCGAAACCGGCGGCCTTCAGCGCCTTGAGGTCACCCTCGTCGAGGAACTTGCGCCATTCCGGATAGGGCAGGATGGCTTGTCGGTCGTTCCATTTGTCTTCCCCGACCCAGGTCGTCCACTGGTCGAGGTTGAGGCCGCGCTTCATCGAAAAGCTCGCGGCCTGACCGGGAAGCGCAGACGACGCCAGCACCAGCAGCGCTGCCATCACGGTCTTGATCATCGCCGTCAACAGTGCCATCGGTTTGCTGCGCTGGTGATTTCGGCAAGACAGGTGCCCCGCCGGGGGCAAAAAGGAAAGCGCGATGGACGATCATGGTGAATCGGCGGCGCTTGCTGCCTGGCTTTCCGGAGCCTTGACGGAATTCGGCCATCGGCTGATGGCGCGGGTCTACTATGCCGACACCGACTTCTCCGGCGTCGTCTACCACGCGCGCTATCTCGAATTCTTCGAGCGCGGCCGCTCGGACTATCTCAGGCTGGCGGGCGTCCACCACACAGAACTTCACGAAGGCAAGCACGGCGAACGGATCGTCTGGGTGGTGCGGCGGATGGAGATAGATTTCCGCTCGCCTGCCCGCATGGACGACATCCTGACCATCGACACATCAACGCAGGATATTTCCGGCGCCCGCATCGTCATGGCGCAGCAATTGAAACGCGGGACAGAGGTTCTGGTCGAAGCAAAGGTCGAGGCGGCGATCATCGGCGAGAACGGCCGGCCGAAGCGCTTTCCGAAAGAATGGATCGCGGCCTTTCTACCAGGAGCAAGCTGATATCCAGGCCTGCCGGCCGGCAACGAGCGGCCAATCGGCAGCGCATTCGATTGTGGATGGATGGCCCGCGTCGTGCCTTGGCGCGGCAATGCGCCGCGCCATATTTCCTAACCCATCCTTAACCATAACGGTTCATGAAGAGATCGGTGAAGATTGGAAGAATCCGCGCGCCTTCCTTTCACCAATATTTGCCCCGAAAAGGCCGCCAACGGTGCATTTTGGGGTAATCCGGAAGCCAAGCGCGAACGGACCACAAGGGATGCCCATGGGCCAGCCGCCAGCGATGCCCGGAAAATCTTAAGGACTGAAGCATGGAAACTACCGCACTCGCCGATCCGGCAGCGCAATTGTCGATTTGGGCGCTGTTCACACAGGCCAGCTGGGTGGTCAAGCTGGTCATGATCGGTCTGCTCTGCGCCTCGGTCTGGACCTGGGCGATCATCGTCGACAAGCTGGTCAGCTATGCCCGCATGCGTCTGTCGCTCAATCGCTTCGAACAGGTGTTCTGGTCGGGGCAGTCGCTGGAAGAGCTCTATCGCACGCTTGCCGACCGCAAGACCACGGGCATGGGTGCGATCTTCGTCGCCGCCATGCGCGAATGGAAGAAGAGCTTCGAGAAGGGGGCCAAATCGCCGCTCGGCCTGCAGACCCGCATCGACAAGGCGATGGACCTGGCGTTGACGCGCGAGATGGAGAAGCTGGAGGGCCGTCTCGGCTTTCTCGCCACCACTGGTTCGGCCGCACCCTTCATCGGCCTGTTCGGAACCGTCATCGGCATCATGACCTCGTTCCAGGCGATTGCCGGTTCGAAGAACACCAGTCTCGCGGTTGTCGCACCCGGCATTGCCGAAGCGCTGCTGGCGACGGCCATCGGTCTGCTCGCCGCCATTCCAGCGGTTATCGCCTACAACAAGCTGTCATCCGACGCGAACAAGATCGCGGTGCGGATGGAAGGGTTCTCGGACGAGTTCTCCGCCATACTCTCGCGCCAAATCGATGAAAAAGTAGCGCCTAAGGGCTGAGGTAAGAAGATGGGTATGTCGGTTGGCATGGCAGGACGCGGCGGGCGCGGACACAGGCGGCGCGGCCGCCACCATGCATTGATGTCGGAAATCAACGTCACGCCGATGGTCGACGTGATGCTGGTGCTCTTGATTATCTTCATGGTCGCCGCACCTATGTTGACGGTCGGAGTGCCGGTCGACCTGCCGGAGACGAAGGCCAAGGCTATGAACGCCGACACCCAGCCGATCACCGTTTCGATCGACGCGGCCGGCAAGATTTTCCTGCAGGAGACCGAAATCCCAAGGGAAGAGCTGGTCGCCAAACTGCAGGCGATTTCCAAGACCGGCTACGAAGAGCGCATCTTCATCCGCGGCGACAAGGCGACCAACTATGGCGCCGCGATGGAGGTCATGGCCCTCATCCAGGCCGCCGGCTACAAGAATATCGGCCTGATTTCACTGCAGCAACAGGATCAGTAGACGCACGATGAAGACCGGCCTCACCACATCGGTGATACTGCATACGGTGGCACTGGCTTTCGGCCTGTTCACCCTGTCGGCGCCGGCCGCGCTGCCGTCCACGGATGTGGAGTCGATAGCGGTCGACATCGTTCCCATGGAAGCCATTGCGCAGACGCTGCAGGGCGACAAGAAGGCGGTGATGCACGAAAAGCCGGCGCCGATGCCGACCAAGCGTCCCGACATCGTGCCAGATGCACAGAAAATCGGCGAGAACAGCGTTGATACCGACAAGCCGGTGACGGACGAGCCCAAGCCGAAGCCGGTGGAGAAAACAGCGACGGCTGCTCCGGCGCCGACGCCGACCGAAAAGCCGAAGACCGAGGACACGCCGAAGCCAAAGGAAGCGCCGAAGCCGACACCTGCGACGGAGGTGGCGCCGGAGCCGCAGCCGAAGGAAGAGGTCAAGCCCGAGCCGGTGAAGCAGGTTGAACCGAAGCCGACCCCGGTGAAGGAGCCTGCACCAACACCGCAGCCGGACACGACCGCCGCCATAGAGCCGAAGCCACGCGTGAAGCCCGATGCGGTCGCCGAAGCCATATCGGATCAGCAGCCTCTGGAAGAAGCGCAGCTTCCGACTTCCGCTCCTGCTCCCGAAGCACGGCCGAAGCCGCAGCCTGCGCAGGCCGAAAGCGCGAAGGCTCCGGACCGCAAGGACACCGACAAGCCGGTCAAGGAAGCCTCGTCGAAGCCGAAGTCGGATGACAAGCAGTTCAATGAGGCTGACATCAAGGCTTTGCTCGACAAGCAGAAGCCATCCGGCGGCGGCGCCAAGCGCTCGACCCAGCAGGCATCGCTAGGCGGCGACAAGGATCAAGGCCAGAAGCTGTCGAAGTCCGAGCAAGGGGCATTGGAAGAACAGCTCGGTGGCTGCTGGACCCTCCCGGTTGGGCTTGAGGGTTCTGAGGATTTCACCGTGGTGATCCGTTTCAGCCTGGATGCCTCCGGCAAGCTGGAGGGCCGTCCGACCGTCGAGAAGTCCAGCGGCAACCCCCAATTCGACAGCAGCGCGGTTCGCGCTGTGCAGAAATGCGATGTCGCCGGCCTGCAGGTGCCCGCCGGAAAGCATGACATTTGGTCCGACGTTCGCGTCAACTTCGATCCCAGAGCGATGCTTGGCCTGTAGCCTGAGCACCCAGAAATCAGCAAGAGAAGCGAGAAGACATGAAATCCATCCTCAAGCCGCTCCTGATGGTCGCCGCGATGGCGATGGGCATGAACGCCGTCGTCACCTTGCCTGCTCGAGCAACCCTCGAGCTCAACGTCAACAAAGGCAATGTCGAACCGATGCCGATCGCCATCCCAGATTTCCAGGGAGGGCTCGGCGCGCAGATTTCCGAGATCGTCACCGCCGACCTGAAGCGCTCCGGTCTCTTCGCACCGATAGACAAGAACGCCTTCATCGAGAAGATCGCCAATCCGGATGCGCAGCCCCGTTTCGACGACTGGAAGGTGATCAATGCGCAGGCGCTGGTCACCGGCAGCGTGAGCAAGGAGGCGGACGGCCGAATCCGCGCCCAGTACCGACTATGGGATATTTTTGGCAACCAGCAGATAGCCGGGGAGCAGTTTTTCGCCAACGACGCAAATCAACGCCGTGTCGCCCACATCATCGCCGATGCGATCTATGAGAAGCTCACCGGCGAGAAGGGCTATTTCGACACACGCGTCGTCTTCATCGACGAATCCGGCGCCAAGAATGCGCGTAAGAAGCGGCTCGCCATCATGGACCAGGACGGCGCCAATGTGCGCTATCTCTCCGATGGCCGCTCGATCGTGCTGACGCCGCGTTTCTCGCCGAATCGGCAGGAAATCACTTACATGTCGTATGAAAGCGGCCAGCCGCGGGTCTATCTGCTGCAGATCGAGACCGGACAGCGCGAACTGGTCGGCAACTTTCCCGGCATGACCTTTGCGCCGCGCTTCTCGCCCGACGGCCAGAAGGTGATCATGAGCCTGCTGCGCGATGACGGCAATTCCAACATCTTCGCCATGGACCTGCGAAGCCGCTCGACCACCCGGCTGACCAACTCGACCGCCATCGACACCTCGCCCTCTTATTCGCCCGACGGCAGCAAGGTGGTATTCACTTCCGATCGTGGCGGCCGTGCGCAGATTTATGTGATGGGCGCCGACGGCTCGGGCCAGACCCGCATTTCGTTCGGCGACGGCGTCTATTCGACGCCGGTGTGGTCGCCGCGCGGCGACCTCGTCGCCTTCACCAAGCAGACCGGCGGCGAATTCCAGATCGGCGTCATGAAGACCGACGGTTCGGGCGAGCGCATCCTCTCCTCGGGCTTCCAGCAGGAGGGACCGACCTGGGCGCCCAACGGCCGCGTGCTGATGTTCTTCCGCGACTCCGCCGGCGGCCCAAAACTGGTTTCCGTCGATCTCACCGGCCGCAACGAACAGTCGATCCCGACCGCGAATTTCGCGTCGGATCCCGCCTGGTCGCCGCTGCTGGAGTAGGTTCGGCCGAATTGCCACACCTGCTAAAAAGGGGCCCGTTTGGCCCCTTTTCCATTCATTAGTCGCGTTTCGGCCGCATTTCCGCCTAGGGTCCGCGCCAACTGTGACCGTGGATTTGAAGGTCGTGGACGGACGATCGAAACCAAACATTAACCGTATTTCTTGAATGCCGGTTAACCCAAACGTGGTTACTGGGTGATCAACGAAATCACTCGAAATACGATCACTCGAATACGAAGGAGAGGCGGCATGGGCCGTATCGCAGCACTTACCAGAAACCCGGCGATGATCGCCCTGATCGCGATGCTCGCCATCACCGGTTGCGCCTCGAAGAAAACCCCGAACAACGCTGCCGATCTCGGTCTCAATGGCGCGGGTGCCGCAACGCCGGGCTCGGCGCAGGACTTCACCGTCAACATTGGCGACCGCATCTTCTTTGACACGGACTCGACCGCGATCCGCGCCGATGCGCAGACGACGCTGTCGCGGCAGGCACAGTGGCTCAACCAGTACAAGCAGTACGCCATCGTCGTCGAAGGCCATGCTGACGAACGCGGCACACGTGAATACAATCTGGCTCTCGGCGCCCGCCGCGCCGCCGCCACCCGCGACTTCCTGGTCGCCAGGGGCGTTTCGGCGAGCCGCCTGAAGACCATTTCCTACGGCAAGGAACGTCCGGTCGCGGTCTGCGACGACATCTCCTGCTGGTCGCAGAATCGCCGCGCCGTCACCACGCTCTCCGGCGCCGGCTCCTGATGAGTAAGACGGCGGCCTTAGTCGCATAATTGCAACACCTCCATGCGAAAGGCGGCCTTGTGGCCGCCTTTTTTAGTTTCGGCCCCGGAAACAAACCCGGAAACAAAATTTGGCCGAAGTCTCGCCTCCTGCTAAAAGCCGAGGGCGTCGTGCCGGTCCCACTGTGATCGGAAGGCGCGAACAGGCTCACGATATTCACGGCGAGAGGCACATGCATTTCAGATCGGTCTTGAGCGGCACGCTTGCGCTGCTGCTCGTATCAGGCTTCGCGGCTTCCGCGAGCGGCACCGGACAACCCGCGGATAGCGGCTTTTCCTTCCATCTGCCGACGCTCGGCATTTTCGGCAAGAAGGAGAAGCCGGAGCAGCAACAGATCGCGCAGCAGCAGGACGGCACCGCCGCCGCGGGGCTGGAAGATCAGCTCCGGCAGATGAACGGCAAGCTCGAGGAACTCAACTTCCAGATCCTGCAGATGCAGGAGCAGATGCGCAAGCAGCAGGAAGACAACGAGTTCCGCTTCCAGCAGTTGGAAGGCGGCTCCAGCGGGCAGCCGCCGGCCCAGAAGAAATCGGAGGCCGCGCCGCAGGACGGTGGCGCGGGCACCGGCGTCGCCGAGGCCCCGGCAGACCAGGCGCCGGCCGATGCCGGCGCGCAGTCGGATGGCGGCCAGAGCGTCGGCGAGGTCATCGTCGAATCGCAGACCGGCGATCCCGGCAAGGTGATCAACGGCACGCCGCCCAAGACCTTCGGCACCATCACCGTCGACAAGAACGGCAATGTAATCGACGCCGGCGGCAACACGCAGGCAGCGGCGCCGGCGGAAGGTGCGGCTCCCGCCGCCGAGGCGCCGGCTGCCGGGGCTAAGACCGGCAAGTCGGACGGCACCGTGGTGGCGGCGCTGCCTGCCACCAACAACCCGGAAGAGATCTACCGCAACTCCTACCAGTTCATCCTGTCGGGCGACTACAGCACCGCCGAGCAGGGTTTTCGCGACCACATCGCCCGCTTCCCGAAGGACGCCAAGGCGGCGGACGCGCATTACTGGCTTGGCGAATCGCTGCTTGGCCAGCAGAAGTATCATGACGCTGCCGAGGTTTTCCTCTCCGCCAGCAAGGACTATCCGAAGGCCAAGAAGGCGCCTGACATGCTCCTGAAGCTTGGCGTGTCGCTGGTCGGCCTCAAGCAGAAGGATGTCGCCTGCGCCACCTTCGGCGAGATCGGCAAGCGCTATCCCGATATTTCGGCCGCGCTCAAGGAACGCGTCAAGCAGGAGAGGGCGCTGGCGGCGTGCTAGTCTTTGCCGTGTTGTCCCAGAACCGGGACCACTTTTGCGCGACATGCATTGATGCTCGATACCGAGCCTGACCTTTCGAATTTTTCGCAGATCGACTTTACCAACGGCGCGCTTGCGGCCGTGTCCGGCGGCAGCGACTCGACCGCCCTCCTTCTTCTCCTCAAGGCTCACCTCGACCGCAGCGCCCCGACAGCCCGGCTGCTGGCGGTGACGATCGACCACGGCCTGCGTCCGGAAGCAGCAGCCGAAGCGCGCAGCGTGGCAAAGCTTTGTGCCGAGCGCGGCATCGCGCACCTGACGCTCAACTGGCACGGCGCCAAGCCGT